>VXTA01000059.1 GCA_009837685.1 Chloroflexota bacterium
CAATTGACAGTAATCGATGACTTGCGTTAGTTTGTCGCTGGCTTTTTTACGTTCAACATCGTCCTCGATGCGATTTATGGAGAATTCCTGCCTCGACTTGTCGCCATAGGAGTAGAAAAGCACGCAATCGCTGGGCAATCCGTCCCTGCCGGCGCGTCCCGTCTCTTGGTAGTAGCCTTCCAGCGACTTCGGGAGGGAGTAGTGGACTACCAACCGCACGTCTGGCTTGTCAATGCCCATTCCGAACGCGATCGTCGCCACCACAATCGGGAACTTGCCAGCAATGAACTCTTCCTGTGTCCGACGTCGCGCCTCGGCATCCATGCCCGCGTGGTATGGACGAGCCTTCAAGCTGAGACCTTGCAGATCGACTGCAAGTTCTTCAGTCTCTTTGCGTGAGAAGCAGTAGATGATCACCGACTGATTTCTCCGACTCTCCAGCAACTCGACGAGTTGTCCGAACGAGTTGCGCTTTGGGCGAACTTCATAGTTGAGATTCGCTCGGTTGAAGCTGGCGACGAATCGCTGGGGGTTTTGCAGGCCGAGTTGCGTTACGATGTCGTCTCGTACTCGATGTGTCGCTGTCGCAGTCAAGGCGATGAACGGGACATCTGACATACTTCGACGCAGCGCGCCTAGGCCGCGGTAGTCCGGACGGAAGTCGTGTCCCCACTCGGATATGCAATGTGCCTCGTCAACTGCGACGAGACTTACGTTCAGGCTGTTGAGGAGCGATTGGAAACCATCGAGCGACAATCTTTCTGGTGAAACGTAGAGTATCTTGATCTCGCCACGCAACGCTTCCCCACGAATTCGAACCATCTCCTGATAGGGGAGAGTGCTGTTAATGAATTCTGCCTTGATGCCATTGGCCTTTAATCCGTCGACTTGGTCCTTCATCAGCGCGATGAGTGGCGAAACGACTAGCGTTATGCCTTCCAATCGCAATGCTGGTAGTTGGTAGCAGAGAGACTTCCCGCCACCAGTGGGCATAATCACCAGCGAATCGTTGCCGACTAATACGTTGGAGATGATCTCCTCTTGGAGTGGGCGGAAGTGGTCGTAACCGAAGTACTGTTTGAGCAGGTCGAGCATTTGAAGATGATGTGCAGTCCAGAAGAGTTTTAGCCCACTAGACCATTGTCGTCCATCCGTTATCGCACGTAATGTGAGATTGGCAATGATGGCGGCGTTTTATTCGCGATATCGCTCCAGCAACCTGCGCGCGATGACTAGCTTTTGAACTTCGTTGGTGCCTTCGCCGATGATCATGAGCGGGGCGTCGCGGTAGTAGCGCTCGACGGGGAAGTCTTTGGTGTAACCGCCGCCGCCGTGTATTCGCATGGCGTCCATTGCTACTTCACCGCATATCTCGCTGGCATAGAGTTTGGCCATGCCAGCGGCAAGGTCAACGCGTTCACCATCGTCCTTCTTCTGCGCCGCGCTCATGGTCAGCAAACGGGCAGCTTCGATCTTTGTGCCCATCTCGGCAAGTTTCAATTGAATCGCTTGATGTTTTGCGATAGGCACACCGAACGCTTCGCGACGCTGCGCGTATGAGATTGCGGCCTCGAACGCGGCGGTCGCTACGCCAACTGCGCGTGCCGCGACATTGATGCGCCCCGATTCCAAACCGTCCATCACCTGATGGAAACCTCGTCCTTCTTGACCGCCGATGAGGTCCTCTTCGCCGACACGGCAATCATCGAAAATCAACTCGCCAGTGTCGACTCCGCGGTAACCGAGCTTGTCGATGTGTTGGCCTACAGATAGTCCGGGATTCGGTTTTTGGACTATGAAGCAACTCATGCCGCGATGCGCTGGATCGGCGTTGGGCTCTGTCTTGGTTAGGACGGCATAGGCGTTGCCATTCTCGGCGTTCGTGATGAACATCTTGCGACCGTTGAGGACGTACTCTTCGCCGTCTCTAGTCGCAGTGGTTTGAATACCTTGAACGTCGCTGCCGGCTTCAGGTTCGGTCAGACCCAGCCCGCCTCGAATCTCGCCTGTCGCCATTCCCGGCAAGATGCGCTGTTTCTGGTCTTCGGTGCCGTGCTCGGTGATGATCGCCGACATCAGGAGATGCGTGCCGATGGGCCCGCATACGCTCATCCAACCTTTGCTGAGCTCCTCGAAGATGATGGCGAGGGTTACGTGATCGAGACCGAGTCCACCGTATTTTTCAGGGATCGTGATCCCGAAGAGACCCATCTCCCGCATTGTGTCGATGAGTTCGGCAGGGTATATGTCGTCGTGGTCGTAACGGGATGCGACCGGTTCTACATCTTTTCGAACGAACTCTCGAACGAGGTTGATGATTTGGGAACGTGCTTCTTCTGAGATAGACGACATATTTTGAGCATACCTTTTGGGATCGATAGGTATGCTTGGCTAGCGTTAATGGCGGCTAGTCGTCGATCGCCAAACTGGCCATTGTGAGACTGCCAGTGATCACTAGATGCGGGGTGTCGGAAGTTGAAGCATTGCGAGTTCGCTTGTCTTCTGATTCGCCCATTGTGACATCGGTTTCCATGGCAACGGCCCAGTCAGATGGAACTCGCAGATTCAGTCCGGCCATCGTGAGGGAAACATCTAAAGTAGCGGGTTGGTTCACGATGATGGCATCGCTGAGGTCCAAATTCTCGTTACCCAAAGTTACATTCACGGTACCACCAGCGAAATCGCTGGTTTCAACTCGTTCGTTGGTTTCGCCCAATGTGCAAGAGATGCTAACTTCGCCTTCGGTTGTGGTAGTCGAACTTCCGCTTTTGGCATTCGAGTTTCCGCTGGCATTGCGCTTGCTTTTACGTGACCGGCGGCGAGTTCCACCGAAGATAATGGCGGCACCTACGACGATGAGGATTACCGGCCAGAATCTATAGGCGTCAACACCGAGATTACTGAGAAGCAGGAACAGGCCGACTAGGATCAGCACGATAGGGAAGAATACCTGTCGGAATCTCTTGGTTATCAAGATTCCTATGCCGAATGCGATTAACGCGATCGAAGCGGCCCATCCGATGATTTCCCCGAAATCGAGGACATCTAGGGTATCGAGGAGGAATAATCCTCCCAATGCGATAACTACCAGGCCGCCGATAAGGCGGCCTGTTCCGATGTTCGTATCCACCTGTGATTTGCTTTCAGCCAGACGCGCGTTCCATTGCGAGCGCAATGGCGCGTTCGGTGTAGACCTTGGTCATCGCCTCGCGGTATTCGGCCGAGGCGTGAACGTCGTCGTTGAACAGTCCCGCGAGTTCGGCTCCGCCCCGCTGGGCGGCGCGTGCGATCACGTTGGAGGTGAGTTCTTTACCGACCAAGATGCGTTCGGCCCGTCGCGACCTCACGGCGTGCGGTCCGGCTCCAGTAATCCCGATTCGTGCCGCGGTGCACATCCCACCTGCATCGATCGATATCGCGGCTGCGACACCTACGATGGCGTAGTGAGACGCCTTGTTGGCGAGTTTCACGTATGCGGATCCGCTGCCGTCACCTGACGCTGCGCAAGATACCCCTGTCAGTACTTCGTTAGCTCGAAGCGCGGTCTCGAGGTAGCCGCGGAAGAACCGGTCGCAGGAGATCGTTCGGTCTGATCGGGCGGAGGATGCGTGGATCTGGAAATCCAGCGCAACGGCGACTGCAGGCAGGTCACCCGCGGGGTCGGCGTGCGCCAAGGATCCGCCAATGGTGCCCCAGTTCCGCACCTGCGTGTCGGCTACTTGGGCCGCGGCTTCGGAGATCGCCTGAGCTTTCGAGTTGACCAAGTCTGATGTGATCAGTTCGTGATACGTCGTCATCGAGCCGATCATCAGACCGCCGTCGTCGGTTTCGCTGATGCCTTTAAGGTCGTCGATGTTGCGCAGGTCAACGATGGCCTGTGGCGATGCGATCCGCAACTTCATCATCGGGATGAGCGAGTGACCGCCGGCCAGCAACTTGGCATCGCCGCGGTATCTCGACAGCGCTTGCGAAGCTTCACGAACCGTTGCGGGCGCGTGGTATGCGAAAGGATCTGTTACTCCGGTTGTCATGTTCAGTTACCCCTTCTCGCTGCTGCCGAACGGCGTGCTCGACGTTCCTCTTTGGCGTCCTGAATGGTGCGCCACATCCTCTCTGGACTCAATGGCATGTTCAAGTGCTTCACGCCCAAGTGCTTGAGCGCATCGACCGCGGCGTTCACAACTGCCGGCGATGCGGCGATCGTTCCAGTTTCGCCTGCGCCTTTAGCTCCTAGCGCGTTAACCGTCGTAGGTGTGACGGTTCGACCCGTCTCGAAAGTCGGGAAGTCTTCAGCGGTCGGAACTGCGTAGTCCATCATGCTTCCGGTCAACAGCTGACCGTCGTCCGAGTAGACGGCGCATTCTTGGAGAGCCTGTCCGACGCCTTGTGCGATGCCGCCGTGCACCATGCCGTCCACGATCATCGGGTTGATGACGTTGCCGACGTCGTCAATAGCGACGTAGCGGTTGAGCTTCGTCTCACCAGTCACTTCGTCGATTTCGATAACTGCGATGTGAGTACCGAACGGCCAGGTGAAGTTCTGCGGGTCGAAGAAGCTAACAGCTTCGAGTCCGGGTTCAAGTCCGTCCGGAAGGTTTTTCGCCCAGTAGGCACCTAGAGCTACGTCGCCCCAGGGTATTTCGCGTTCCTGGATGTCTTCTACGTAGAACGTGCCGTTCTCGAACCGGACCTGTTTGGCATCGACACCCATTTCGTGGGCGGCGATCTTCTTGGCCTTCTCGATGACCTTGTCCAAGCTCATCATCAGGGCTTGTCCGCCGACAGCGAGGGAGCGGCTTCCGAAGGTGCCAGTTCCGAACTGGTGTCGCTCGGTGTCGCCGTGCACGACCTCGATGTTCTGCATGGGAACGCCAAGACGGGATGACGTTATCTGGGCCAAGGTGGTCTCGTGGCCTTGTCCGTGCGGCGAAGTGCCGGTGAAGACGGTGACCGTTCCGGTCGGGTGGACTCGGACGGTGCTCGACTCCCACAGACCTGCGCCTGCGCCCAATGCGCCTGCAACGGCAGATGGCGCCATGCCGCAAATCTCGATGTAGGTCGAAAATCCAACGCCTAGCAAGCGGCCTTCGCGACGAGCGTCGCGTTGCTCTTGCCGGAACGCTTGGTAGTCGAACTTGTCGAGTGCGGCTGCTAGCGCGCCTTGGTAGTTGCCGGAGTCGTATGTGACACCGATCGGCATGTCGTGCCCGCGCTTGAATGGTCGGACAAAGTTGCGACGACGAACGCCGAGAACGTCTCGCCCGATCTCGTGGGCGTAGCGCTCCATCATACGCTCGACGACGTAAGTCGCCTCTGGACGTCCGGCGCCGCGATACGCGTCAACTGGCGTCGTGTTGGTGAATACGCCCTTGACTTGACAGGACAGGTTCTCGAACTTGTAGCATCCACCGAGCATCAACCCGAACAGGATGGTCGGTATTGCCGGAGCGAACGTCGAGAGGTATCCGCCCAAGTTGGCGTAGACGTGGACCTTGAGACCGGTTACGATGCCGTCACTGGTGCCACAGATCTCGGCATCCGCGATGTGGTCGCGACCGTGTGTCGTGGCTACGTAGTTCTCGGTACGGCTTTCGATCCACTTGACTGGACGCTCGAGGTTTTTGGCGATGATGCCGCAGATCACTTCCTCGGCGTAGAGGTAGAGCTTGCAGCCGAAACCTCCGCCGACGTCAGGTGCGATCACTCTGACTTTGTGTTCGGGATGACCCGTAACTAGTGCGAAGAGCAGACGTACCAAGTGCGGGATCTGCGTTGAGGTCCAGATGGTCAGCTGCTCGGTGCCGGCGTTGTAGTCGGCCATGATTCCGCGCGCTTCCATCGGGTTGGGTATCAAGCGTTGGTTGACGATGCGCTCGCTGACGACGACATCGGCTTCTGCCGCTGCCGCGTCGTAATCTCCGGCTCCAACAGCCCAGTCGAACGCGAGGTTGCCTGGAGCGTCGTCGTGGACGACGGGTGCGCCGTCGGCAGTTGCTTGTTCGGCGTCAGTAACGGCGTCCAGCGGTTCGTAGTCGACTTCGACTAGTGCAACGGCGTCTGAAGCGGCGGCGGGTGAACTTCCCACAACTGCCGCGACCGCGTCGCCGACGTAACGGACTTTCTCGATTGCGAGAGGCGGATGTTCTGGCGCCTTCATCCCAGTCGCTTCTTCGTCGAGCAACCAGCCTGCGGGCAGACTTCCGAGCTGTTCGGAAAGGTCGGCGCCTGTAAATACGGCGACAACGCCGGGCGCGTTGGCCGCAGCGGAGACATCGATGTTGTTTATTTTTGCGTGCCCGTATGGGCTTCGGACAATAGCGATGTGCAGAAGTCCGGGTAATCGAAGATCGTCGACGTACTGGCCTCTCCCGGTGATCAGCGCCTGATCTTCGACGCGCTTGACCTCCTGGCCAATGAGTGTTCCGGTTGTCATATCTACTCACCTCCCGAGATCGTAGCTGCGTGTTGAACGGCTGCGACGATGTTGTGATATCCGGTGCACCGGCACAAGTTGCCTCGCAGACCGCTTCTAATCTCTGCTTCGGATGGGGAAGGATTGCGCTCCAGAATTTGGACTGCCGTGATCATCATCCCTGGAGTGCAGAATCCGCACTGCAGGCCGTGTTTCTCACGGAACGCCTCTTGGATCGGATGGAGGTCGCCGTTCGATGCCAAGCCTTCGACGGTGGTGACTTTGCAACCATCGGCTTGGACTGCGAACATGGTGCAGGATTTCGTGGCGTTGCCGTCTACTAGGACGGTGCACGCGCCACAGCTGCTCGTATCGCAACCGACGTGCGTGCCAGTGAGATCCAAGACGTCCCTCAACAGTTGCGACAACAACGTTCTGGAGGGCACTTGTAATCGGTGCTCCGTCCCGTTGATGGTGATCGACAATTCTTGATTCATGAGCCCGCTCCTCACGTTATGATGGACTATGCAAACTGAAGCAAGTTTATCCGAAAATGTGGTGCGCGTCGAAGCGGAAACGCCATTTTTCGAGGGATTGAGTCGTGAAAATCAGCGGGGAATTCACTGTAAACGCTCCGAAACAGAAGGTTTGGGAAACGCTTAACGATGTAGAAGCGCTAGGTTCGATGATCCCTGGTGCCAAAGGACTGAGGGAAGTGGAGACGGACGAGTACACCGCGAATATAGACATCGGGATCGGTCCGATCAAGGCAAGTTTTGCGGGGAATGTGAAGATCGAGGAGCGTGACGAACCGAATTCTTACACCCTTAAAGTGGATGGGAATTCACGTCATGGCTGGATGAAGGGGACGGGTAAAGTCGAGCTTGAAGAGATCGATGCGGAGTCGACATTGATCAAAGCCGATGGCGAGATTCAGACCGGTGGGATGATTGCGCGAGTAGGGCAACGGATGTTGCCGGGAGTGTCTAAGCAGCTGATGGGGGTCTTCTTTAAGAATGTGGAGACCTCAGCGAAGAATCGATAGGCGTTCCTGCCCCGATTCTCCGGGCCCCTCTGGATTCCGGCTTTCGCCGGAATGACGGTTGCGAAGCCGGATCCTAGGCTTAGCCGGGATGACGGTTGCTACGCTGGGTC
>VXTA01000219.1:0-5778 GCA_009837685.1 Chloroflexota bacterium
CTGAACAGCGTGCCCTCAGAGCTTGGGGATACAGTGGTCGTCGCTGACGATTCTCGGGAGTAGCCACGACATCAATCGACAAGCAAAAGCCATCGTTTTCGGTTTGTCGTTGGCAGCCACAATCACCTCATTTGCGTGTGGTGCTGTTGGGAGTATCGCGTCCCCGACGCCTGTTCCCACGGAGTTGCCAGCAACTCCGACAGCTACCTTGACAGACATCGCTAAAGCCGACATTACGGAATTATTCAATCGCCAGTCCGAATATATCAAGAACGGGGACTGGCAATCCGCGTTCCACGTGTGTACGCCGAGTTACCGCGCCAGACGCGATGTGAAGCGCTTCACCGATGATGTCGAACGCTACTTGCTACGCCATGACACTTCATATGCCATCCTCGACGTGAGGAATCCGCAAGTGACGAAGGGGCGCGACGACCGTTTTGATATGAACTACGACCTCTACATCGATGGCGAATTCTCGGAGACGATACGAGTAGGCGGGGCGTACGTCCAGGTGCAAGAGGAATGGTTTGACGACGGAGTCTGGTGCCGTTAGACGGTTGCTGTCGTGCCAATCGCTTGGTCGAGTTGTCCCGCTGGTACCGGCGCGACCGTGAATTGCTCCTCATAGAGCCGTCGGTACAAGTCCGACTCAGCGATCAACTCCTCATGTGGCCCGCGCGCTTGGATGTTGCCGTCTTGGATGACCAAGATTTGATCCGCAGCTATCACTGTGGATAGTCGGTGGGCGATCGCTATGGTTGTGCGGCCTTCACGTAGCCGCGTAATCGCTTCGCGGATCAGTCGTTCAGAGAGCGTGTCTAAAGCGCTGGTCGCTTCGTCTAAAAGCAGGATGCGCGGATTTGCAAGGATGACACGCGCTATCGCAAGCCGTTGCCTTTCACCTCCCGACAATCGATAGCCGTGCTCTCCGACTATCGAGTTGTAACCGTCCGGCATAGCGGCGATAGTGTCATGGATCTGAGCAGCCTTCGACGCTTCAATCAGCTCCTGTTCCGTAGCCGATGGACGTCCGTACAGGAGGTTCTCTCGGACTGATGCGTGGAACAGGAACGGGTTTTGTGAAACCACGCCGATTAGTTGGGTCAGGTTGTCGTGGGTGATGTCTTTGATGTTTACTCCGTCGATCCGCACCGCGCCTTCGTCTGCATCGTAGAGACGCGATGCCAGATAGCCGATTGTGGTTTTGCCGGAACCGCTGGGACCGACGAGTGCGGTTAGTTTCCCGGCTTGGGCTACGAACGAGATATCTGACAGATGGAACGGTTCGTCTTCCTGTTGTAGCCCGTCGGAATCACTTGTCGATTGCATTCTCTCACGCACCGATGGTCTGCCGTTGCCGCCACGATTTGGCATCTCCGGCGGTGGCATTGGGATATCTGAACCCATCTGCCCGGCGCCACCGTCTGGACCGCCGGAAGGCCCACCCCCGAAACTGCCTTGAGATCCGCTCGAAGCCAGCAATCGTTGTCGGGCCTCAATGCGCTCTAACTCAGATTCTTGATAGGTGAATGAAACGTTCTCGAAAACGACCTCGCCTTTTGCAGTTGCCGGATCAACTCTGACCGGATTTGCGGGGTCAACGATGGTGGGCTTGATGTCCATGTATTCGAAGATGCGTTCGAACAGTGCCAATGATCCAGAGATTTCAACTCCCCGTTGCAACAGGTTGGCCATCGGAAAGAGCAAGCGAGCTTGGATCGTAGAGAATGCGACGATGTCGCCAAGCGTAACGCGGTCGCTGCCGTCGATGATCAGGATGCCACCGACCAGCCATATGAAAGCTGGAGCCATGGTGAAGAACGCCTGCACCACGATGAAGAAGCCGCGACCAGTCATGTACTGCCTGATCGAAACGTCGGTCAGCTTGGTGTTCGTGTCTTGGAATTCACGTAGCTGTTCAGCTTCGCGCCCAAAGGTCTTTGCCACAATCACGCCGGATACGAATAGCGTCTCGCCAGTCTTGGCCGTCAAGTCTGCCAACGTTCTTTGCATCTGACGAGTCAAGCGACGTCTCCTAGCGCCGACCACACGGGAGAGATACGCGAATATCGGCATGGTGCAGACCGCGACGATGGTCAGTTCCCATGAGAGGATCAACATCGCAATGAGTGCAGCAACCACTATCGAGACGCTTGACAAAATGTTGACGACGGTGTCGGTCAGAACCAGCTGCGTGCTAGAAACATCGTTGGCCAAGCGAGACTGAATGTCGCCCGTCTTAGTCGAGGAGAAGAAGGAGATCGGTTGTTTGAGGAGATGGTTGTATACGGTATGCCGCATATCCTCCATCACCTTGAACCCGACTGAGGCGTTCAGGCGCGACTGGGCGAAGTTGAGGACTCCAGATATGCCGGCCGCGGCGACCATGCCAAAGATCAGCCACAGCAGCAGGTTCATATCCTGTTGCGGCAACGCGTCGTCGATAACGCGCTGAATCAGCAGAGGTGTGATGACGCCGAGTGCCGAAGTGACGAGGACGAGTAGTGCAACTATCGCCAAAGTCAATTTGTAGTCGGAGTAGAGTCTTACGACGCGTTTGAAGGTGTCACGTGGGAACGGGCGGTTGGGTGTTTCTTCGGGAATCGATCCGAATCCAGGACCGCCCATCCCGCCGCCTCGCATTCCGCCTGCTCGCATACGTGTCTCCGAGATTCCGCGCCGTGTATAAGGCGCACAACGATTTAGGGCATCTTATCCCAAGCTTGATAGTCTCGCCCAGTAGAGGTTCGATGCTGATCGAAGAGAGCGCACCAAAAGAGGTTGGTAGCCCGTAGGGGAGTCGAACCCCTGTTTCAGCCTTGAGAGGGCCGTGTCCTGGGCCACTAGACGAACGGGCCGCCGTTGTCGTGCGGGAACTGGACTAAAAAGTCCGCGCTCTCTTTCCGAATTTGGCTGCCGATGCAGGATTCGAACCCGCGCTCCCAGATCCAGAGTCTGGTGTCCTACCACTAGACGAATCGGCAACGGCTTGCTCTAGACATCATAACAGACTGCTTAATCACATCCCGCGCGTTGACTACATCCCACACGTCTGAGATCCGAGTCGCGAGTTTGGGGTCGACTATTCGATTCTGCTTCGTAGATGTCGAAATTGGTATATACTGCGCGCATCCTAGAGCGCAAACGTTGCGTCCAGAAGGCAGATTCTCGCGTGGATACGTCGCGTTCAGCGTAAATCGATGTCAATTCAACCAAGGGAGAATTTTGACATGAAATCACGAATTGCAAGCAGATACCTGCTTGGGACGGTCGCGGCATTGATTGCCGTCGCGGCTTGGGCCTGTGGAGGTGACCCCGAGACGGTCGTCGTCAAAGAGACGGTTGTCGTCGAGGTCGAGAAAGAGGTCCAGGTCGAAGTCGAGAAGGAGGTCCAGGTCACGGTCGAGGTTGAGAAGGTGGTCGAGGTTGAGAAGGTGGTCGAGAAGGTAGTTGAGGTCGAGGTGATGGTGGAGAAGGAAGAGGTTGCACCTACTGCTACGCCTGAACCTGCAATGATGGAGTTGCCCGACACTGAATCACCGGCCGGCACTCTAGTCATGATCCCTGAAGGCGTCGCGCCCGGAGTGGGTATTAACCGGTCGCAGGCACCTGAGTCGCTTATGTACTGGGGTGTATCTGAGCAGCTGTTCCGTCCGAATGACGATGGAACTCTGGTTGGACCTTGGCTCGCTGAGAGCTGGGAAGTTTCACCTGACGGTTCCCAAGCGACCGTCACGCTTCGCAGTGGCGTACAGTTCCACGGTGGCTGGGGTGAACTCACTGCCCACGACTTTGTGTGGAGCTTGAACGACACCAATGCTGTAACGACGCCAGAGAGCATACACGGTCAAGCGGGTGACTTCGCCGCGTTCATGGACGAAGCCGAAGCCACTGACGACCGCACCGTGGTACTCAACTTCAATGCGCCGGAACCGCGGTGGACGACGTTGTTGTTCAACCAAGCTGGTGACGCGTTCGGCGTCTTCTCAAAGAAGGCGTACGACGAGATGGGTGCGGACTGGATGCGTGAGAACGTAATCGGTACCGGCCCCTACATGGTGGAAGAGTGGCGTCAGTCTGACAGCGCAACGCTGATCGCACAGGACACGCACTGGGACAAAACAGCCGAAGTCGCGACACTTCGACTAATCGACGTTCCGGAAACGGTAGCCCGCATCTCTGCACTCCGATCTGGAGGCGCAGACTGGGCAGTTCTTCCAGTTCGTGAAATCGGCCCCCTCACACGCGACGGCTTTAAATCGGTGACCACAGGCCGCCAAAGCGGTGTGCCGCTTCAAATGGCTGGCAACTACTGGGAATCGACGCAAGTCAAGACCGGCGAGCCAACGGCGCCCGTGACGTTTGTTCACGACATTCCGTGGATCGGAAACCCGTTCAAACCAGACGACGGCAACAACCCCGACGGCATCGACGACATGGAGCAAGCACGGCTTGTCAGGTGGGCGATTGCAATGTCGATCAACCGAGACCTCGTCAACGAGTCGCTCTACGGCAACAACGCGAATCCGTACTACGTCGGCATGTTCCACATAATCGACACCGACTGGAACGATAAATGGAAGATCCCTTACGACCCGGTGATGGCTAACGAGTACCTGGATAAGGCTGGTTACCCGAGGGACGAGGATGGCAAGCGATTCGACATGCCGATCTACGGTTTCACATCGCGAATCGAATTCACTGAGATCGCTGATGCCGCGGCTGGTTTCATCAACCAGCTAGGAATCGAAACAAGCGTCATTAAGATCGCCTACTCGATCATCCGTCCAAGCTTAGTGGGTCGAACCAACACGACGCCGTCAATTCAATGGTGTCGGTCTGACCTCTGGAAACCTTACGACTGGGTAACGGGAGAAGAGGAGACGAGTTTGACACGCGGCGGTTTCGGCTGTCACATCGAAATCCCGTTCATCTTGGATACCGTCCAAAAGGTGGCTGCGGAGACAGATCCTGCGAAGCGCAAGGAGTACAACGTCGCTCTCGCCGACTACCTGTGGGAGCAGCAGTTGAAGATCGGTATCGTCGCCCTTCCGTTCGTGTCGGCATACAACCCGAATGCGATCGAGTCATGGAATATGCGACCTGGTCCTCAGGCACCGTATACATCGCCGGAGCTGATTGTTCCAGCGAGGTAACACTTGCCAACTTCACTGTGTCGCATGCTTGAATAAATGTTTGCGACACAGTGAAGCATTGCGATGGACCGCGCGTCGGTTCGACATCGCGGATTCTTCGAGGGCGACGCGATCGATGCGTCGGTCGCGTCGCTTATGTGCATCGTTCAGATAGAGCAGTCAAGTGCGAAAGTTCCTGATACGCCGATTCTTCGCCGGCATACTTTCAGTCCTCGCGGCTACCGCTATCGTTTTTGCATTGTCGAGAGCGGCGGGAGACCCGCTTTTGTTGTACGCGAAGCCCGGCGGGTACGGCGTCACTCCTGAGCAGGAAGAAGCTCTGAAAAAGAAGCTCCGTTTGGACCGACCGTTGGTGGTCCAATACCTTTTGTGGGTGACGGACCTTCTTCGGGGTGATTTCGGCAGGACTCTGCTAGCTGAACAATTGGTGACGCGAGTTGTCGGGGAGAAGATGGGGGCAACGGTTCAACTTGGTGTTGTGTCTTGGGTCTTAGCCACAATCATGGGAGTGCCACTCGGTGTGCTGTCCGCGGTTTTGCGTGGCAGCGTTTGGGATTATATGGGACGTGCTTATGCGCTAGTCGGCCAATCGTTGCCTACATTCTGGCTGGGATTGATG
>VXTA01000219.1:5788-7563 GCA_009837685.1 Chloroflexota bacterium
ATTGATGATGATTCTGATTTTCAACAAGCAGCTGGGTTGGTTGCCCTTCGGGACGCGAGGCACCACGGACGCGTTTTTCTTTTCTTGGGAAAACTTGCGCTTTTTCGTTATGCCGGCCTTCGCCGTCGCTTGGGGTGCTGCGGCGGTGTACTTACGTTTAACTAGATCAGCAATGTTGGAAGTTCTCGACTCTGAATTCGTGAAATTGGCACGGGCCAAGGGGGTGGGTGGCACGAAAATCATTTGGAAGCACGCATTCCGGAACGCACTCATACCGCCGTTGACAGTGTCTTCGCTCATGATGGCTGGGTTAATTACTGGCAGCGTCGTGATTGAGGCGGTGTTTTCATGGCCTGGACTCGGGCGCCTTGCGATTCAAGCGGTCTGGGACAACGATTTTCCGATCCTGACTGCCACCGTTCTGTTCTTCGCCGTTGTATTTGTGACCGTGAACTTCATTACGGACGTGCTCTACGCGGTGATCGATCCACGGATTCGTTACTAAACACCTATCGACGACAATGGCTTCTGAAACAACCGCACAAGACTCTGGCACGGTTCAAGACGCGGCAGCACCAACCGCGCAAAAGTTCCGATTCTCGCTTGCCTATGCGTGGTACATACTTCGCCGTTGGCCGTTGATTCCCGGTTTGATCATGGTGGCGCTTGTCGTAGGCGGCGTATTTGCGGACCAACTGGCACCGTATGACGAGATAGAACAGGATATTAGGTTCCGTAACGCACCACCGCGTATTTTCGGTTCGAACTCTGAATACTGGTCAACTCAAGACTATTCACAGGCCATGTTTCGTGCCGAGGGCAGCGAGGGGAAGGACCCTAGCAACCGCTTCTTGCTTGGAGGGGACCACGTAGGTCGAGACGTGTTGAGCCGTGTCATCCACGGCGCCCGTATTTCATTGGTCGTTACTTCTGTTGCGCTGTTCTCGGGCCTGATTCTTGGAGTGACTATCGGTGTTTTATCTGGTTACTATGGTGGTATCGTTGACGAGTTTTTAATGAGGATGGTCGACGTTTGGTACGCAGTGCCGTTCCTGTTGCTTGCGATGGTTGCCGTAATCATCTTCGAAGCCAGTTTGAATCTAATCATTTTCTTGTTGATCCTCCTTGCGTGGAGCGGATACGTTAGGAATCTACGCGGGGAAGTTTTGAGCCTCAAGCAACGCGATTTTGTCGCGTCCGCCCGAGTGGCGGGAGCTTCGACATTCCGCATCATCTTCAAGCACCTCCTTCCCGGTCTCGTGAACACGATCTTCGTGATTGCGAGTTTGAGGGTAGGGCAATTGATCCTGGCCGAAGCTTCGCTCAGCTTTATCGGCGCTGGAATACCCGCACCTACGCCGGCATGGGGTGTTCTGATCGCAGAGGGGAGGGAGTAC
Organism: Chloroflexota bacterium; assembly: GCA_009837685.1. Lineage (GTDB taxonomy): Bacteria > Chloroflexota > Dehalococcoidia > Lucifugimonadales > Lucifugimonadaceae > Bin127. The sequence goes on from VXTA01000219.1 coordinate 7,186, forward strand.
GTCGAGCAGGCATGGTGGCAGACCGTATTCCCAGGTACGGCGATCTTCCTCGTGGTTCTCGCCTTTAATTTCCTAGGCGACTGGGTTCGAGACCGATTGGACCCAAGGCTGAGACAGCTGGACTAATCGGCTGAGAGCGCACTGATCGATTGATCCGATCGCGACTAAAGCTCGATCAACTGATCCAAGATGTCTTGCAGTTGATTGTGCTTGATGTATCCCTGATGGACACTCAAGACGTTGTGGTCTCTGTCTAGGAAAAACGTGGTGGGAGCAGCAGTGATCTGATATGCGATGTGGATCGAGCTGCCAACGTCGGGGATCGCCGGGTAGTTGGCTTTCATCTTTCCTAGGAACTCGACACCGTCAGCAGCGGTG
>VXTA01000025.1 GCA_009837685.1 Chloroflexota bacterium
CATGGTTCCGAACCCCTTGGGCACACCTACCCCGGCAAAGGCGCGATGACCCCTGACCGCCTGCTGCAACTCGCCACCAGATTCCCAGACAACTCCTTCATCTTCTCTCACTTCGGCGGCGGTCTCCCTTTCTACGAGCGCATGCCCGAAGTCAGTCAGGCCCTCTCAAACGTCGCCTACGACTCTGCCGCCGCACCTTTCCTCTACGACACCAACATCTACGACACAATCGAAAGCCTTGTCGGTAGCACTCGCATCTTCTTCGCCAGCGACTTCCCGCTAATGACCCAACGCCGGGCCTTAGACCACCTGCGAAGCGCTGAACTGCCCCTCTACACACAGAAGATGATCCTAGAAGTCGCCGGTCAGGTGTATGATTTCTCACGTTCACCAAAAAACCAGACCTAAACCCAAGCCGACCTCAACCGAAAGATACCCACGCTATGGCACTTCTCCTAAACCGATCCGATGTCCAGCAAGTCCTAACCATGTCAAAGGCGATCGATGTGGTAGAAGCCGCGTTTGGCGAACTTGCGGACGCTACCGCTGAGATGCCACCGCGTACGGTGATGATCGACCCCGCGGTTGGGGGTTGGATCGCGTACATGCCGGCATATCTGAAGTCGGGCGGCGCGCTCGGAGCGAAGGCGGTAACGGTCTACAAGGACAACCCATCGAAGTTTGATTTGCCGACCACCATCGGCACGATTCTGGTTCAAAACAACGAGACCGGAGAGGTAGTAGCGGCGATGGATGGTGGATATCTCACTGCGGTGCGGACCGGTGCGGTCTCGGGAGTGGCGACGCGGCACATGGCTCGTGGCGACTCTAAGGTTGGCGGCGTTCTAGGTGCGGGGGTGCAGGCGCGGCAACAGGCAATCGCCATCGCCGAAGCCAGCAACGTAGACACGATCTTGACATTCTCGCTCGACGACGACGCGTCGCGTCGTGAGTTCGCAGGCTGGGTAGCAGATCAGACTGGTCTGGACGTGCAACTGGCGTCGAGCGGCGAAGAGTTGTGCCGCGAGTCCGACATTGTGGCTCTTGCCACTACCGCGGCGAATCCGATAGTCAGCTCAGAGTGGTGGAAACCGGGGGCACACATCAATGCGATTGGTTCACATGCACCGGGCGTGAGGGAACTGGATACCGCAACGATCAAACGCGCTCGTATCATCTGCGACCAGTTGGAGGCGTGCATGGCGGAGGCGGGTGATCTTCAGATACCGGTTGAGGATGGCGACTACGCTTGGTCGGATGTCGCAGGTAATCTGGGCGATGTTGTGAACGGGGATACTCCCGGACGGACTTCAGATGACGAGGTGACGCTGTTCAAGAGCGTGGGGTTGGCGATACAGGACATCTCGTGTGCGGCGCTGGTTTACCGCGAGGCGATGGCGAATGAGATTGGGCAGGAGTTCGATTTTTCGGGGTGATTTGAGGGGTGAGAAGTTGCCGCGAACTTGCTTTTCTTGCCGCGAAATTGCCGCTGATTCCGGCAATTTCGCGGCGTGGGCGGCAATTTAAGGGGGAACTTGCCGCTGTCAGCGGCAATTTCGCGGCAAGTTTGTTTTTTGAACAAGTTCAAAAAGTTGTCTGAACCGCAGATTTTCGGGATTTAGGGATGGGCAGGATTTTTTGAGGCGGTTGTTGTCTGAACCCCTCATTCCCGCATGGCCTGCTCCTACCCCGGTACGGGGACAAAAGTGGCCTATGCCACCGTCGCCCAATCCGCCGACAAAACCTCCGCCTGCTCCAACACCGTCTGTGTAGCCTTCTCCTGCATATCCGGCGGATACCCATGCTTACGCAGCATTCGCCTCACCAGCACACGCAACTTCGCACGCGTCGTCTCCCGGATCGTCCAGTCGATAGTCACATTCCGACGCACCGTTTCGACCAACTCACGCGCAATGTCGCCCAGTAATTCATCACCCATAACTTCAACCGCGCTCTTGTTGTCGCTCAGCGCGTCGTAGAATGCCAATTCGTCTTCTGACAAACCCAGCTTTTCGCCGCGCTCGTTAGCCTCTCGCATCTCCCTTGCCAACTCGATCAACTCTTCGATCACCTGCGCCGCTTCGATTGCCCGGTTGCGATACCTGCGCAGCGCCTCTTCGAGCATCTCGGCAAACGAACGGGCCTGGACAACGTTCTGCTTCCGACGCTTCGTGATCTCCCCCTGCAACAACTTCCGCAACAATTCCACCGCCAAGTTTTTCCGCTCCATCGTCTTCACCTCGGCCAAGAACTCCTCCGACAGTATCGAGATATCCGGCTTCTTCAAGCCAGCGGCTTCGAAGATGTCGATCACCCCATCCGGCGAAACCGCATCCGCAACGATCTGCGTTATCGCTTGATCCAAATCCTCACTCGGCGTACGCTCGCTCGCGGCGCGTTTCACCAACGCCACGCGCACAGCTTGGAAAAACGCGACATCGTCCCTTATCGCCATCGCCTCGTCACGCGGCGTCGCCAACGCAAACGCTTGCGACAACTTCCTCACCTCGTCCAAGCACCGTTCCCTACCATCTTTCAACGCCAACACATGCTCTTGAGCCGCAGGAATGAGTCTCATTTGCGCTTCCCTGCCACCGGTTGACCAAGTCGACCAGTCAAATCCATGGAACAGCGCTTTGCAAATCTCGTACCGCTCTTGAAGTACAGCAACCGCCGTGTCCTGATCCAAATCTTCGACCGCCTTACCCGTTCCGCCACTCTCCGTATAAGTCTTAACCGCAACCTGCAACGCCGGAGCCAACCCTAGATAGTCCACAATCAAACCACCCGGCTTGTCTTTGAACACCCGATTGACGCGCGCGATCGCCTGCATAAGGTTGTGACCCCGCATCGGTTTGTCGACATACATCGTATGCAGACTCGGCGCGTCGAATCCCGTCAACCACATGTCCCGCACCAAAACGACCTTGAACGGGTCCGAGCTATCCCTGAACCGATGCGCCAACCCCTCGCGACGACCCTTGTTCCGAATATGTTGCTGCCATTTAAGCGGATCCGAAGCCGATCCCGTCATCACAACCTTGATCTCGCCTTGGGCATCATCCTCGTCATGCCATTCGGGTTTCAGCACCGCCAATTCTTCGTATAGATCGACACAGATCCGACGGCTCATACACACAATCATCGCCTTCCCATCCATAGCATCCAACCGCTTCTCGAAATGATCGACGATATCCTGAGCGATCAGCTTCAACCGTTTCTCAGTTCCAACGACGGCCTCGATCTGCGCCCACTTCGTCTTCAACCGCTCCTTACGCTCTACCTCCTCACCTTCAGTCGCCTCGTCAAACTCCTCATCGATGTGCGGCCGTTCATCCTCGTTCAACTCCAGCTTCGCCAACCGGCTCTCGTAGTGAATCCGGACAGTCGATTCATCTTCGACCGACCGTCTGATGTCATAAATGCTGATGTAGTCCCCGAACACAGACATCGTGTTCCGATCCTCGAACTCGATCGGCGTCCCTGTAAACCCGATGAACGATGCATTAGGCAGTGCATCCCGCATATGCGCCGCAAACCCGTCCACAAAGTCGTACTGACTTCGATGCGCCTCATCCGCTATCACGACGATGTTCCGACGGTCCGACAACATCGGATGCCGGTCACCCCTTTCGTCCGGGAAGAACTTCTGGATCGTCGTGAACACCACGCCGCCAGACGAAACCGACAACTTCCTCCTCAAATCCGCCCGACTCTCCGCCTGCGTCGGCGTCTGACGCAACAAATCGCTGCACCTCGAAAACGTCCCAAACAGTTGGTCATCCAAATCGTTCCGGTCCGTCAGCACCACAATCGTCGGATTGCTCATCGCCGGCTCACGCACGATCCGACCAGCATAGAACGCCATCGTCAGACTCTTACCCGCGCCCTGCGTATGCCATACGACGCCAATACGTTTGTCACCGGGATCACCCCCGGGCTTGCGACCCGTCTCGTACCCGCTCCCGGTGTCAACCAGCACCCCGTGTTCATCCACCAACTGAGACGCCCGAACTGTCTGATCTACCGCAAACTCCACCGCGTGATACTGGTGATAACCCGCCATCTTCTTCACCGGCACACCGCCACTATCACCCTCGAACACGATGAAGTCCCGAAGCATCTTCAAAAACCGCCTCGGCTCGCACAACCCACGTATAGTCACCTCCAACTGCGGAATCGTCGCATCCGCCACTTCGTCGCCGGCAATCGTGCGCCAAGGCTTGAACCACTCCTTGCCTGCCGTCAACGTCCCGACCCTTGCCTCCAACCCGTCCGACACCACCAGCAACTCGTTCATCGAAAACAGCGTCGGCAACTCCGACTTATACGTCTGCAACTGCTGCCAAGCCGTCCAGATCGTCGCATCCTCATCCGTCGGGTTCTTCAACTCGACGATACCCAACGGCAAACCATTCACAAGCAGCACAACATCTGGCCGCCGACTGTTCTTGTTCTCAACCACCGCAAATTGATTAACCGCCAAGAAATCGTTCGACTCAACATCCTCAAAATCAATCACTTTCACCTGTCCGCCACGAATACGCCCATCAACATCCCGATACTCCACATTCACCCCCTCGACCAGCATCCGATGAAACGATTCGTTCTTCACCTCCAACGAAGTCCCTTGCGGATCCATCAACTTCCGATACGCATCATCCAACGCCTCAAACCCCAACTCCGGATTCAGCCGCTCAAGCGCAATCCGCAACCTACCTTCCAACACCACAACTCCGAAATCATCCCGCTCCGCACCCGCGGTATCAGGCGCAATTTCATTGCCATTTACGGATTCCCAACCAACATCCTCCAGCCAACCAAGGGCCAGCTGTTCGACATCGTCTTCTGTAATGGTGGTCATCAAATGAACATTGTAGGGGCGTTTCGCGAAACGCCCCCACTTGGCAAGCTCAGCACCGTAGCGTAACCCCGCCTCGACTGCATCTGCAGAAACCTCTCTTTTGAGTACCACAAATGGAACAATGTGCTACAATTTGATCAAAGGTACCTCCCCGATGACAAGAGCCCAAGGGGCTCTCTCCGAAAACGGAGTAGTCGGGGAGGTCGTTTTTGTTGGAGTACGACATCAGTACCAGTACCTTGTACCTCTACGGAAGATGTCGAACTCGCTCCAAACCGCCGATTTGATCTCGCTGTAATGGGTAGCGTCTTTGTGTTCGTGTTGCCTAAAGATCGCCCAGCAACAATAGTCTGCGACCTGCAATCCGTAGTGAGATCGGGAGTCGTGATGCAGGATGCGGTACCTCGGACGTTGAGGCAACATGTTGGCTAGTGTGAGCTTCACGGCTCTTTCGATCGCTCGACGACGCCTTTTCAAGGGAATGGTGTCCGTGACAATCACCGTCTCTTCGGCTTGCGCATGAGACTGTCGGTTCAAAACGTACTTTAGTAGATGTCCGAGCATCTCCGGGTAGAACCGCGTCTCTGCTCTCAATGATGGTCCAGTCTTAGATTTCTCGACAATCAAACTGTCAATTCTCATGTTGTCGAGATGGTTACCTATGATTCCAAAAACCCGTTGACGCACATGCTGGTTGTCTTCCGAGCAGTGGAAACGTTCACGTTCTAATCCGTACTCCATACAGTCATATTTGTAGTTGTCCAACTCAGCGTTCGCTTGGAATGGGCGTCTCATCGTCACGCTTGTCAACACGAAGTAGCGTGAGCCGCTAGAACTGAAATCCAAGTTTCCTGATTCGTCTAGGAATATGTAAACACGCTCACCCATCGCCAATGCCGCTCACCCCGCCAAATCAAAAAAACCAAAGTCCTCACCAATAATCCAAGCAGTCAAAGCCACGTGCAACGCGACAAACAACCAAGGCACTGAAGCCTCAATCGTCGAGACTTCTAGATAAGTCTCTCCGCGCCCGTCCTCAGTCAAGAGCCGCTCATGCTTGTAAATCGATGCCGGCAAATGGTCCTCCAACTCGTGAACGATCTTGAACTTGATCTCATTCAGGGCAACATGCGACTTTATGATTGCATTCCAGACCAGAGAAACCGCGATACCTACGACAGGTACTAGCGCCAACACCGAGACATCTGCGTCGAAATTCGTGTAAAACACCCCGTACAGCGCCACGATCGCCACGCTGAGTGTCAACATATAGCGATTCGAGGCGCCCCTTCGCGCGCTCACGTTATCCGCAGACTGGACGTAGAGCTTGTACTGCTCCAGCAAGTGCGCGTTGAAAGAGTCGCCATAGCTCTCTTTCTCATGGTTGAACAGAGGCTTATCCGAATGTTTCGTCACGACTTAGCTTTCTCGGCGATCAGCCTTGTGAGGTTGGGCCAACTCCACCTTTGAATTTCATCAGTCTTCAGGGCCATACCGGGTCTGATGCATGGATGGTCGGGACGCCCTTTCAATAGAAAGTAGGGAGTACCTTCATTCTGAGCGAATGTAACCTCGGCTGCGACACCGCTAGCTGTATCAGTGTGCCTTCCGCATATCACGATCACGACATCACATCGTCGAATGACCGCCCGAACCTTCTTTCTCCAAACTTCGTCATAGGGTTCGCGCAGCGACTCATCCTCAATCTCAAACGGTGAATCGGGATTGTCCGCTTGTCCAACTAGATTGTCACGCAAGTCACAATCGTTGTGGTAATCGAAACTGATGAACGCGCGCTTGGTATTCCTCATCAGTACCTCCTATCTCGTAGGGGCGTTTCGCGAAACGCCCCTACTTAGCCCAAGGGACCAGTTCGGTATCGCCAGCCATTTGTACAGGTTTGAGGCGACTTGCATACTCACCTTCGTATCCGAAAGAATGAAGGAGCAAAAGTTCCAAGTACCACAGTCCCAATTGCTTCGCCTCGAAATACGCGTCCATAGAGATTGAATCCAGTTCTTTGTCCGCATGGACCAACGAATTCCGGATCTCAACCAGCGTGTGCGGACCGTGCGCCCAATCATGTTCCTTTACGAGCGCAAGTAACGCGTCAAAAGAATCGGGAACGACATTCTCAATTTCAAGACTCATAAGCATTTCAGCTATGCGTTCCCCCGGTGCGCCTTTTCTGCGACCCTTCGCATCCATCAAGATCGTCATCAGAACTTCAAATGCAATCTGGTTCAAGATGATGCTCAAATCTACCGAATCATTTTCATTACTTGAATTGTATAGCCGAACAATTCTACCGATGTGTTCCGGATTCTTGAGATAGACTTCCATAAACCCCGCGAATAGTCCGGATATCTCGTGTGACATGGTGATATCCGTCCAAGAACGTTGACGCTTCCAAGCCGAGACGTGGCGTGGGCCCCAGCTTCGCCAAACTACGTTTCCTTTAGCCTCCATCCCAGAGACATTAGTGGTAGCACAGGCAGAGCCGCACAAAAATGACAAAAACGTGTCTACAGCATTCAACAAAGATTGAACTTCATCTACTTGAAAACCTCCGCAATCGTTACTGGTTAGCTTTGCTTTGTGCGTAACCCCGAACCCAGCGCTTTCGCCCAACTCCTCAACCAGTTTTGATCTCTCCTTCACTGGAGTGAGCTCCAA
>VXTA01000088.1 GCA_009837685.1 Chloroflexota bacterium
GTGCCGACCTCGCCCTGACTGCAAGCGTATTCAGCAATCTCTGAAATGACCACGTCGTAGCGGTTCGTCATTGTCAGTCTACCAACTCCAAGTAAAATCGTGCTGGCGGGCCCGTGTAGTCGGCGTTTGGACGGATCAGCCGATTGTCGTCTCGTTGTTCGATCACGTGCGCAACCCAACCCGACGTGCGGCTGACAGCGAACAACGGAGTAAACATTACAGTTGGTATGCCACACAGGTGATACGCGGTCGCCGAATAGAAATCGAGGTTGGGGTGCAACCCTTTCTCACGCATCATCACTTCCTCGATTCGTTCGGAGATGTCGAAGTACGTCGTGTCTTCGTTCTCGAGGGCAAGTGTCCGGGCTAATTCCTTGACGATGTCGGATCTAGGATCTCCGAATTTGTAGACCCGATGCCCAAAGCCCATGATCAATCGTCGCGCATCAAGCATGTGTTGGATTGACTTCTCCGCTTGTTGCGGGTTGTCGAATGACGCTACCAGCTCCATCGCCGCCTCGTTCGCACCGCCGTGTAAGGGTCCCCGTAGTGCGCCTATTGCTGCGACGACTGCTGAGTAGGTATCCGCGAGTGTGCTAGTCACGACACGCCCGGTGAACGTTGAAGCATTGAACTCGTGTTCAGCGTAGAGGACGAGTATGGTGTCGAGCGTACGGCTAGCGGATTCGTTTGGCTTCTGACCGGTCAACAATCGTAGGAAATGCGCTGCTAGACCAATCTCATCCGACTGAGTATCGATCCGCTGTTTCCGATGCGCGTATCGATACCAGTAGCCCAGCATTGATGTCATGGTAGCCATCAAACGGTCAGCCACGTATGGTGCGCTTCTGCCGTCCTCACCTTCGGGTTCGAGCGAACCTATCATAGACGCACCAGTTCGAAGCACATCCATCGGGTGAGTCGACATCGGCAATGCTTCGAGCATTGCGCAGACATCGGAAGGCAGTTCGCGAAGTTTGGCGAGACGATCGTTGTAGGCGCACAATTCGGTGCGGTTTGGGAGTTTGCCGTAGATTAGCAGATATGCCACCTCCTCGAAGGTAGCACTCCTTGCTAGGTCCTCGATGCTGTAGCCGCGATATGTCAATCCAGCGCCAGCTTTGCCGACGGTTGAGATTCCGGTTTCCCCGACGATTACGCCAGCCAAACCTTTGGCGGTAATGGTCATTTCGTATGTTCCGATTGCCTGCGCCCGTAGAACAGGTCGTTTATCTTCTGCTCGTATTCGTGGTAACCGATGTTCTCGTAAAGTTCTTCACGAGTCTGCATCAAATGCACAACATCGCGCTGTGTCCCTGCATTCTTGATTTCAGAGTACACCGCTTCGGCCACTCGGTTCATTGCACGGAAGGCAGACAAAGGGTACAGCGCCATGGCTACATCGGCTGATCGCAACTCGTCGACAGTGAACTGCGGAGTTCTGCCGAATTCCGTTAGATTTGCAAGAATCGGCACACCGATCCGAGTAGCGAATTCTTGGTACTGCCCCAATTCAGTGACCGCCTCAGCGAAAATCGCGTCAGCGCCAGCTTCAACGTAGGCAGCACAACGATCTAAAGTTCGCGCCAATCCATCCGTAGCCAGCGCATCAGTGCGGGCCATGATCATGAACTGATTGTCGATCCGCGCATCAACCGCGGCCTTGATCCGGTCGCACATCTCTTCAATCTCGACGACCATTTTGCCAGGCAGGTGCCCGCATCGCTTCTCTTGAACCTGATCCTCAATGTGGATCGCCGCAACTCCAGCGCGTTCCATCTCTCGAACGGTTCGGGCAATCGAAAGCGCAGCACCCCATCCTGTGTCACAATCCACCAACAATGGCAATTCACTTACTGACTTGATGCGTTCAACATCCGCTAGCACGTCGGTCAAACCAGTCATCCCCAGATCCGGCAAACCATAAGAGGCGGTCGCAACGCCGCTACCTGACAGATAGATGGCGTTGAATCCTGCTCTTTCCGCTTGGATTGCGGCGTATGCGTTGATAACGCCTGCGACCTGTAAAGGCCGTTCGGCCGCTATCGCGTCGTACATGTTTGTGGGCATTGATGCGTGAATTTGGTTGGTATGTTTGCCGTTAGTTTAGTTGCGGAACGCGCTCAAAAGAACCGCCGGGGCTACGATTAGGACTACGATGCCCACGACTAGCCGGAGACCGGCGGCGTCAAATCGATTCGCCAACCTTGTGCCGGCGTACATGCCCAATACACCAGGTATGCCAACGATCGCGATCAAGTGCCAGTCAACACCCCCTTTCAGAAGATGTCCAACGAATCCCGAGATTCCGACTAGCACCGTGATAGCCAAATTCGTTCCGGCGGCTTTGTGCGGGTCCATCTTCATGGCGAGTAACGCTGGCATCCGTAACACCCCCAAAACCAACCCCACCGCTCCGCCGATCAGACCGATCACAAACCCGGCGACACCTTCCCTGCTGGCTTGTTTCACGTCGAGTTCAAGCTGTCCGTTACCACCGCCTGTCATCGCGCGGCGAGTGCGCGCGCTGGGGTAGCGGCGGCGTATACGCATGATCCTAAGCGACCAGAAGATCAGGAAAAGAGCCGACCAACCCATCAGCAGGGCCACGACTGCGAGAAGTATCCAGATCGGTACTACGTCGGCGAAGTAGCCACCAACGAATGCGCCGATGATTGCCGGGCCGCCCATGGCGAACACAACAGTTGGTACCACGCGCTTTTCGAAAAACGCTTCCAGCGTGCCGATTGTTGAACCCATCACGCTGATCATGAGATTGGTGCCAGCGGCGATTAAGGGGTCTACTCCGAAAAGGGTCAGCATCGGCAGTCTTATGACTCCCAACGCGATCCCGACGACACCACCGGACAGCCCTACAGCGAGCGAGACCGCACTCATCAGGACAAGCTGCCAGACCGCGAGGTCTGTGTTAGTTCCGAGAATTAAATCCATCGTGGTTCCCGGAGATAGGAAGTTTTAGTTTTGGTTAAATTCGACGCACTGGCGCGCCGACAATTGCAGTCAATGACCTCAACAGGGCATTCCAATGCGATTTCAAGAATCGAATTCGTCGTCAAGCGGCTTTTTGGAGTGACTGTCATGTTCCAAAAACGACCGTGAGCGACTAACCAGATACTTCGAGCAAGCCCACCCGATCCAACAGAGCGTCGATTTCTTTTAGGTGCTCATCGTCAGGCCTAAGTGAAGGGCCACGTGCATAGATGCCTTCTTTGCTAAAGATGCCTCGACGCCACATGATGTGCTTGTAGATCCAGTTGGCTAGGCCTTGTCCCTGAGCCAACGAGCGGATAATCGACGCGTAATGATCGAAAGCGTCAAGGGCTCCTGCCTCGTCTCCGGCTTCCCACAAATCCCAGACTTCCACGAACTTGTCAGGCAAGGTCGATCCCGGCATCGTGCCGACGGAACCTCTTCGCAGTTCTTCGAGCAGGAATGCTCCACCCATGCCGCCAAACAGGATCAGATCAGCATCATCGCCGACCAGACTTTGCGCCTCCGACATTCTCGGAATCGTTGGAGGGGTCTCAACCTTGATGTAGCAGAGGTTTTCGTGACGCTTGGCACACGCCACCGCCATGCCCGGTGGGACTGGCGCGGTGCTTTGGTCTTGCAAGAAGATCGGTATGCTTACAGATTCGGCAATCCGAACGAAGTATTCGATGTGTTCCGATGCAACGGTGGGTGTGTAAGTAGTCGGCCTGATCATCAACGCATCAGCGCCCAATTCTTCTGCTCGTTGGGAATACGCGATTGTCGCGTCCGTGCCTTCCATACCAGTGTTCATCACGACCTTTACACGGCCCCTAGCCGTGCCAACGACGGATCTCAAGACTGCGTCGCGTTCGCTCTCGGTGAGTTTGAAAACCTCGCTCGCCATAGCTATTCCGACGCCGTGGACGCCTTGGTTGATGATCCATTCGACCTGATTTTCTAGGTCGTCGAACACGATGTTGCCACGTTTATCGAACGGCGTCGACAGTATCGGGTATACGCCCCGCATAGTGAGGTCAGGCATTGGAGATACTCCGGGAATCAGCGGAACTATCCGCACATGGGATTACAGAGATTGATGTTACACACAACGGCAATGTGAAGCATCCTAGGATCAACCGATCAAGGATGGCACAACCGCAATCAGGACGCCCGCGACAGTCGCAGTTCCGATCACACCAGCGACGTTCGGCCCCATGGCGTGCATAAGAAGGAAGTTCTCAGGATCCTCCTCTTGACCCATGTCTTGGACGACCCGCGCCGCCATTGGCACTGCGGAGACACCCGCGGCGCTGATCATCGGATTTACTTTGCTCTTAGAAACCAAATTCATCAGTTTCGCCAACAGAATGCCCGTGATTGTGGCGGTTGCGAATGCGAACAGACCAAGCACGAAGATGCCCAACGTTTCAGGTTGCAGGAAGATCGATCCGGGCATTGTGGCGCCGACCGACAAACCCAAAATCACGATCGTGGCGTTCATCAATGCATTCTCGGACACGTCAGCGAGCCGTGGAACCACGCCGGAAACTTTAATCAGGTTGCCCAGCATGAGCATCCCGATGAGCGGAGACGCCGACGGCACTAATACGCTCACCACGATAGTTGTGATGATGGGGAACAGAATGAGTGATCTTCGTGAAACCGGTTCGCTCGAATACTCCATTCGAATTTGTCGTTCGCTCTTGGTCGTCAGCAGCTTTATCAACGGCGGTTGAATTATTGGCACTAATGCCATGTAGGAGTATGCCGCTACCGCGGTTGCGCCGACAATGTCGCGCACTTCGACATGCGGCAGCGACTCTCCTAACTCCCGCATTCGCGTTGCGATGAATATTGTCGTCGGGCCGTCTGCACCTCCGATGATCCCGATCGAAGCAGCTTCGAGTAGTCCGAAATCGAACCAACCAAGTGCGCCTAGGATCAGTGCGCCAACCAGAGCGAAAAACACTCCTGCCTGTGCTCCAGCACCCAGCAATAAAGTCTTCGGATTGGAAAGCATCGGCGAAAAATCGGTCGCAGTACCTACTCCCAAGAAGATCAGCAACGGGAAGATGTCCGATTCCAATCCCACCGTCTGAAATGTCCGGAGAATACCTGTAGGCTCCCCCCCACCGCCCTCGCGGATGAATTCTCCAAGCGGAAGATTGGCGAATAGGATCCCCATCGAAATGGGAACGAGAAGCAGCGGTTCTTTGCGTTTCGCGATACCGACGTAGAGCAAAGCAGCGGCAATCACCCACATCGCTACGATGCGCGGGTCGTCGCCGATGGCCTCAAAGCCGGCGAATATCTGATCAAGTACTCCTTCGCCGGACATCGTTTATTCGAGCTCCACCAACGATTGGCCGTGCTGCACCGACTCGTCAGCCGCGATATGAACCTGCGATACAACCCCATCTCGCGGTGCCGCAATCGTATTTTCCATCTTCATCGACTCGAGCACGACTATCGATTGACCTCGTTGGACACTGTCACCGACCGATACATTGACCCTGATGATTCGTCCGGGCATCGGCGCGCGAACTACGTCTTGGCTGTCGGCAGCCGCTACCGCAGAAGGTCGAGCCCCCTCGGCGGATCGTCTTGGTGTTGGGCGCGTTACCGAACGCTGCGGTCGTTGAACGGTCGGTTGTGATTGAGGAGCGTCGGGTAGTTCGACCTCAAATTCGACGCCATCGACGACTACTGTCACAGGTGACGCGGAAACATCGCCAACTTCGACTTCGTATGTGACGCCATCAACGGTGATTCGGTACCTACCGGTCATCGCCATCCTCTGCTACCCTGTTTAGCGCGCTGTCTTGCACGACCTTCGGTCAGCCACGCGTCGTATGTTGAGTTCGTGGCGTTATCCGCAATTCGTGTTTCGCCACTGACATCGGTCTCTTGAGACCGCCTCGACAACGCGATCGCGACAGCAATTGCTGCGGCCCGAGCAGGTCCGCTTGAAGACTCATCGACCACAATTTGCTCGGAAGCGGGTTGATCTGAAGTTTCGTTCTCTGATGCTTCTTTGGCGGTTTCTCTCTTTCGCAGATACGCGTCTGTAAACGCCATCAAGCGGACTGAGACCGCCAAAATGATGAGCACGACCGAGGTCATGCCCATGCCAATGCCACTGACCTGCAGGCCGTCGTATATCGGTCCAAAATCCAACTTCGTTCTCGAATAAACGTTTAGTGGCTTGATTCCTCTAGCACCTCGACGGTGGCCACGACCTCAGTTTTGTCGCCGAAATCTACGTAGACGATCTCGTCGCCGTTGCTCACATTCGTGGGCCGTACTAAATGAACATTGTAGGTTTCACCGGCTATCTCGAAGTGCGTGGAGTACGTGTCTAAAGGCTGTTGGAGTGGCGCATCAAGGATGATGTTGTTAAATTCACGCGCCAATTCCTGCGCCTGCTCGACTTCGATCAGCTCAAATGCAATGTCCGATCCCGGAGCCTTTTGTACGACGCTGGGAAGGTCCGCGGAAATTACCGAAGCGATCTTGGCGTATCCACCGGTCGGTTGTCTATCGGCTAGGAGGACGATTGGCTTGCCATCGGCGGGTACTTGCACAGCACCCATATACGCCGGGTCGGAAACGATGTCGTGTTTACCGCCAATAGCCGGGATTTCGGCACCATCCAGCCTTGCACCCTGGCGGTCAGTCAAATTGCTAATCGTGAAGTTAGATGCCAAGAAACTCGATTTCGCATCATCATCGAACGCATCGAATTGAGGTCCGGCAGTAACACGAATCCGTTGGTCGGTTTCGCGACACGCTGGCACCATCACGTCTGGACAGGTCGTGCCCGCAGAGGGTCTCACATCCTCGTCCGTTTCATCGCCAATAGGCAGAATATCGCCGGAGGCCAATGCACGCTCCTCCAGACCGCCTATCCCTGACGCGGCATGAGTCGAACGCGATCCCAAGACTGAGGGAATATCCAATCCGCCGGCAACAGCCACGTAGGCGTACAACCCTGCACTCGGCACCGAGATGTTCAGCACCGCGTCTGCAGGCGCAATCAGTGTTTCCCAAATAGGTAGGGTATGTCCGTCAACGTCGACAGTGACCTCAGCTCCAGTAATGGCTATCTTGGTATCTGCGTCAAAGACAAGCGACATACCACCAAAAAGCGACTCGAGTACAGCCGATGATGCTGGATTACCTACGAGTCGATTTGCTAGAACCGCAGCCTGTAGATCGAGCACACCACTCACGGAGACCCCGAACCGTTGACTGCCGCGACGACCCAGATCCTGAATAGTCAAACGGCTGCCCGCCGTTAGAACCTCTACGTTTGATTTCGAGGTCGCCATGTCGCTTACTCGGACCGGGCCCAATCTTCGTACTCTTGATGCGATATCGGTACGAAGTTGACCTGAGTCCCCGGCAACATAGCAGCTGGCGGATCGGCATCCACGTCGAAAAGCGCGATCGGCGTGCGTCCGATTAGTTGCCATCCACCGGGGCTCTCGTTCGGATAAACCCCGGTTTGCGATTCTGCGATGCCCACGGAGC
>VXTA01000336.1 GCA_009837685.1 Chloroflexota bacterium
GATCATCACCGACGCGTCCCACGGATACAGCCTCGGCGACTCCGTAGTAGTCGGCAGCGAAGGCACGCTTTATCGCCCTCCGAGCCGACGAGGCACTAGCCCGCGCATCGTGCGCGCAGATGGGACTGCTGTCGAGGGCGACGCGCTGCTAGACCTCGTACCCGACTTCGAGATCGACGATGTAACGTCCACCCTCTGGGACGGCCAACGTCGGATGTCGTCGTACGAGATGGACTTCCGCAAAATCGACGCCAAGATTCTCGCCATCGAGTACATGGATCTGGCTGGGGCAGTTGCAGATGGCAGATCGCCGGAGGTTGGCAGTACAGAAGGTATGGCCGCGCTGGCATTGGCGTACGGCGTGATGGAGTCGGGCGAGGCCAATGAGGCGGTCAGCATCGAAGACGTGTTGTCGGGCGCAGTAAGCAGATTCCAAGACGAAATCGACCTAGCAGCCGGTATCGTCGAGTGCTGAGACGCACCGGCTTCGCGGTCTTCGGATACCGCGAGTACCGACTCTTCTGGATCGCCGCCGCGTTCTCCAACGTCGGCATGTGAACCCTCGTCTATGGTCGGCTATGGCTGATGCGCTCCCTCACCGAGTCGGAGATACTACTCGGTTCGGTAACCGCCGCAACGATGGCACCGGTGATGATCTTTTCAGTCTGGGGAGGCGTAGTCGCAGATACCGTAAACCGTCTCAGATTGCTGAGGTTCACCCGATTTTTATTCGCAATCGCGGGATTGGTCACCGCAGTGCTGATAGCCACCGACACGATCGAGGCGTGGCATCTCTTGGCCATCTCCGCCGTCACTGGCGTAATGCTGGCGTTCGACATCCCGACCCGCGGCGCGATGGTGGCTTCGTTGGTACCCAGAGAGCAACTCCCAAGTGCGATATCCCTCTACTCCGTAGTCTTCGGCGGCGCCGCGATATTAGGACCATCCCTCTTCCACCCGCTAGTCTCCGCCGTCGGTATGGAAGGACTGTTCTTCATCGTCTCCGTCTCTTATGTACTTACAGTGCTGACACTGCTGCGCATGGACCACCAGCCGCACTTTGCCGGGACTGACGGTCACCCTCACCCCGACCCTCTCCCATCAAGGGAGAGGGAGAGCAGACACGAATCCCCTCTCCCCTCCGTGGGAGAGGGCCAGGGTGAGGGGGAACACGCATCAGTCTCCCTCTCCCCTCCGTGGGAGAGGGCCAGGGTGAGGGGGCACCGCCTACTAATAAATACACGCGCCCGCGTAAGAGACATGGTCGAGGGCATTAAGTTCGTCCGGCGCGAATCCGCCATCGCCGCAATCATCGGCTACGGCGTAATCATCGGCATCGTCGCAACGCCGTTGGAGACGCTACTGCCAGTCGTAACCCAAGAGGTCTACAACGGCGACACCGCGACCTATGGCCGTCTGCTCCTCGCTATCGGAATCGGCGGACTGGTCGGCACCTTCGGAATCACGTTGATCGGAACGCGATCCAAACCGCCCCTCTTTCTCGCACTCGGCGGAGTCGCAGTCGGCATCTGCTACATCGCATTCGGAGCGGTCGATTTGTTCATGGTCGCCCTCGCCATTGCCGGATTATTAGGCGGACTATCCGTAGTCAAAGGCACCATGAGCACCACCGTAGTCCAGACTCTCACATCAGACACCTTCCGAGGACGCGTGATGAGTCTCATGAACTTCACCTGGGGCGCGCAAGCAGTAGGAGCACTCGTAATGGGCACCTTGGCTCAGCTCTGGGGCGCACCCTTCGCATTCATCGTCGCCGGCATCGCGGCGATCATCGCGACATTGGCAGTCTGGCAACTGGCGTTGCGGAGGTTGTAACCGCACCACCGTCATTCCGGCGAAAGCCGGAATCCAGGGGCGGACGGGCGAGGGAGACGCAGGGGAGTCATACACGTCACTCCCGCCAAGCAAAACCACCGCCCGCCTCCGTCATTCCCGCGCCTCCCTCCGTCATTCCGGCACCTTCTTTCGTCATTCCGGCGAAAGCCGGAATCCAGAAGGGCGGGACGGATGAGGGGCAGCCATTTGCACGCAATTCGAACGTCAAACCACGATGTCCGCGTAAAGATACCGCCACGAAGGATTCCACTTCTCGATCAACTCGATCTTCCAGGCCCGTTTCCACTCTTTTATGTTTTTCTCTCGCTCAATGGCGTCTTCGATAGCGTCGTACTCTTCGTAATAGACCAAACTGTGCACACCGTATCGCTTCGTGAAGCCGTCAATAAAGTCATTCTTATGCTCCCAAACCCGCTTCACCAAATCAGATGTGACGCCGACATACAGCGTCCCGTTCCGTTTCGATGCCAGAATGTACACGTGACTCGATCGCATATCAATGATCACCATATTCTCGATACCACCGTCGCACAACCCCCTCCCATCTGGATTCCAGCTCCTTCCCCCGTCATTCCGGCGAAAGCCGGAATCCAGAGGTGCGGGGCGAGGGGGACGCAGGAGAGTCATACACCTCATCCCCGCGAAGCTCAACCACCGCCCTCCTCTAGATTCCGGCTTTCGCCGGAATGACGATACAAGATACACCCCACGACTTTCTCAATCCGTTTTGCAGTTGGGTGTAATCTCGCTTAAACTCATATGCGAGAAAATCGGCATTTGTCCGTCTGAGTTCACGACTCGGCGGAATGGGCTGACAAACCAACAGGGAAAAGGAGCGGGCTTTTGCATCCCTTTGCATATGAGGCGCCCACAACGATCAGCGACGCTGTAGCAGTGTTAGACAAGCACGGCGACCGTGCGCGCCCAATCGCTGGTGGGACGGACGTACTGGTACAGGCGCGGGCTAACAGATGGGACCTCGACGCAATCGTCGACGTCAAGAACATCCCAGAGCTGACACAGATCAGCCACTATCCGGATGGCAGCGTGTCAATCGGCGCCGCCGTCCCGTGCTACCAGATCTACGAAGACCAGAAGATCAGGGACAGCTTCCCTGGCATCATCGACGCGGTTGAGATGATCGGAGGCATCCAGATCCAATCCCGAGCGGCATTGGGCGGCAACCTCTGCAACGCATCGCCGAGCGCGGACGGCATCTGCCCGTTGATCGCATACAACGCGGTCTGCCACATCGCAGGACCGGGCGGTGACGACGACCATCGCGATGTTGCGGTTGAAGACTTCTGCACCGGCCCTGGCTCCAACGTCCTCGGACGCGGCGAGATCCTGGTGAGCATGGTGCTACCAGCCCCGGGCGACAACTTCGGAGCAGCCTACGAGCGTTTCATCCCACGCAACGAGATGGACATCGCAGTCGCGGGCGCTGGCGTGTCGGTCAAACTAAGCAGCGATGGCAGCACCTTCGAGGCGGCTCGCGTCGCTTTGGCTGCCGTAGCACCAGTACCGTTGCTGGTTCCGGCTGCCGCCGATGCACTGGTCGGTAACGCGGTTAGCGACGACGTTATCGAGGCCGCGGCACAAGCGGCTGGCGATGCTGCGTCACCGATCTCCGACATGCGCGGAACCATAGAACAGCGCAAGCACCTTTCGGCGGTCTTGACCCGACGAATGATCAACAAATCAGTAGAACGAGCGAGAGGCTGAATCTAGATGACGACTCAAATTACTCCCGGACCAGCTCGGGTACACGTCCGCACCACCATCAACGGCAACGCGCACGAGTTCCTCGTGCCGCCGTACATGAGCCTCCTCGACACGCTCCGCGAAATCGTCGGACTCACCGGCACCAAAGAGGGTTGCTTGGACGGCAACTGCGGCGCATGCACCGTCTCGCTTGACGGCCGCATCGTCGACTCCTGCTTGGTCCTCGGCGCCGAGATCGACGGCAAGTCGGTCGAGACCGTTGAGGGAATGGCGACTCCCGAAGGTCTGCACCCATTGCAGCAGGCGTTCCTAGAAGAGGCCGCGCTTCAGTGCGGAATCTGCACGCCGGGCTTCTTGGTTGCCGCCAAGGGCTTGCTCGACAACGAGCCGGCACCCGACGAACACCGCATCCGTCACTGGCTGGCTGGCAACCTCTGCCGCTGCACCGGTTACGACAAGATCGTGCGCGCAGTGCAGAAGGCATCTGCCGAGATGTCATAAAGGCTGGCTCAGAAGCAACACAAACTAAGGCGATCATCAACACATGTAAGGGGATCCGACCATGGTTGCAACATTTGAACCCAAGAGCGAATACAAGGTAATCGGTACCCGCCCGATCCGCCACGACGGTCTCGACAAGGTGACCGGCCGAGCGATCTACGGAGCCGACATCAAGCTTCCGAGCATGATCTGGGGCGCTATCCTGCGTAGCCCTCACGCGCATGCTCGCATCAAGTCGATAGACACATCCGCCGCCGAGGCGATGGACGGTGTCCACGCAGTTGTCACCAACGCCGACTTACCACAAGCCGGCGACAAGATGGTCGACCTCGGTGAAGGTGTGACCAACCTGAAATGGGCTGTCGACAACATTCTCGCCAGCGACAAGGCGCTCTACGCCGGACACGCCGTAGCAGGTGTCGCCGCAGTAGACCGCTACACCGCTGAAGAGGCCGCGCGTGCCATCAAGGTCGAGTACGAAGTCTTGCGTTCCGCCACGAACGTCGATGACACCATCGACCCGGACATGCCAGCGATTCTCGAGGAGTTCGTAGATTCGCCGGGCGCGAAGGAGAGCGGGCACGCGAACCACGTCAAAGAATTCACGCACGAGTTCGGCGATCCAGATGCCGCGCTCGCTGAGGCCGACCACGTCATCGAAGGTGAGTTCAGCCTTGAGATGGTGCACCAAGGCTACATCGAGCCGCACAACGCGACCGCGGTGTGGGACGAGGACGGTCGGCTGAAAATATGGACCAGCACGCAGGGCGCGTTCACTGTTAGGCAGCAAGTCGCCGCCGTCATGCAGATGGACGAGTCGAAGATCCGCGTAACCCCGCTGGAGATCGGCGGTGGTTTCGGCGGCAAGATCCCGATCTACCTCGAACCCGTAGCAGCAGCCCTCTCGAAGAAGGCCGGCAACGTACCTGTCAAGATCATCATGGAGCGTCGCTCCGTGTTCGAGGGCAGCGGGCCCGCAGCGGGTGGCAAGATCACTCTGAAGCTTGGCGCCACCAAGGACGGCAAGATCGTAGCAGCCGATTCCGTGCTTCGCATGGAGGCTGGCGGATACCCCGGCTCGTTAGTCGGCGCTTCCGGCATGTGCATCTACGCCTGCTACAACATCCCGAACATGCGCATCGTCGGCTACGACGTTTTGGTCAACAAGCCCAAGGTCGCTGCCTACCGCGCACCTGGATCACCGCAAGTCGCGTTCGCGATTGAGACATTGGTCGACGACCTTTGCGAGAAAGCAGGTTTCGACAAGTGGCAGTTCCGACGCGACAACGCCGCCAAAGAAGGCACTCGCCGCGGCGACGGCCCGATCTTCCCGCGCATCGGCATGGAAGAAGTGTTGGATGCCGCCAAGGAGACCGACCACTGGAACTCCGACATCGGTGAGGCTTCTCCGGGTAGAGTGCGTGGCCGCGGTTTCGCAAGCGGCTACTGGTTCAACGTCGGCTTGCAGTCATCCGTCAACCTTTCATTGAACAACGACGGAACCGTCGAACTGGTCGAGGGTTCCACCGACATCGGCGGCACCCGTGCATCGATCGCCATGCAGGCCGCCGAGACTCTCGGAATCTCCGCTGAGGATGTCAACCCGACAGTCGTCGACACCGACACCGTCGGCTTCACAGCAGTCACCGGTGGCAGCCGCGTCACCTACGCGACCGGCTACGCGGCATACAACGCCTCAATCGAGATGATCGACAAGCTCAAGGTCCGAGCATCGAGGCGCTGGAGCATCGACGAAGAGGACGTGCAGTTCGAAGACGGCGTCTTCTCATCCAAGTCCGACTCCGAATTGAGCATCGGATTTAAGGACCTCGCCGGAAAACTCGACGACACTGGCGGGCCTGTAACTTCTACCGGCAGCGTCGATCTCGAAGCGGCCGGTGGAGCATACGGCACCCACATCTGCGACCTCGAGGTTGACCCCGAAACCGGCAAAACCGACGTCGTCCGCTACACCATCGTGCAAGACGCTGGCCGTGCGATTCACCCGTCGTACGTCGAGGGTCAGATGCAAGGCGGAGCCGCGCAAGGCATCGGCTGGGCGTTGAACGAGGAATACTACATGAGCGACGACGGCGTAATGTCGAACTCCTCATACCTCGACTACCGAATGCCCACCTCGCTCGACCTCCCGAACATCGAGACAGTGATCGTGGAAGTCCCGAACCCAGTTCACCCCTACGGTGTCCGCGGCGTCGGAGAAGTCCCGATCGTTCCTCCGGTCCCGGCAGTCGGCAACGCCCTCAAGGACGCCATCGGCATCCGTTTGCGGGAGACCCCGATGAACGCCGGACGCATCGTCGCGGCGCTCGATTCGGAAAACGGCTCGTAGAACGCAGCCAGCTACGGAATGATGAACTCCCCCGGTTTTTCTGCCGGGGGAGTTTTTGGTTGTGGGACGGGACGGTTGACATATATATCGTATGGCGATACAATGGCTTCATGTATATCGGCATACGCTATATACCTTGGTTCTCTTGGTCGGGAACACAGACTTCCGATTCAGGCAGGTGACGTGACGATGCCCAACCGAACGCCCTCAGATCTGCTTCCCCTACCCGTCTCGCAGATGCACATCCTGCTTGCCTTGACGACTGGCGACAAGCATGGCTACGCGATTATGAAGGAGGTCGAATCATTTACCGAGGGCGCAGTCATGATGGGGCCGGGAACGCTGTATGGAGCCGTAAAGCAGATGCTGAAAGCTGGCTTGATTGACGAGAGCTCTGAACGACCGGACCCCGATTTAGACGATGAACGCCGTCGTTACTACCGTCTAACCGATCTAGGGTTACGTACCCTCGATGCCGAGGTAGCCCGAATCGAGCAACTCGCCCGCACCGCGAGGTCGAGGCGCACGGACGCAATGTCACGGTCGGGAGCCTGACATGATCTCCGAGAGGGTCTACCGCGCGCTCCTCGTCGCATATCCGAGGGAGTTCCGGGGAGAGTACGGCGAATTGATGGTCCAATTCTTCCGCGACCGAATGCGGTGCGACGGAAAAGGTGTACGGGGATTGATCGTATGGATGCAGCTGATCTCCGATCTGGCGGTTTCCGCATTCAATGAACATGCAGGAGGATACGGAATGGGCAACGGAAAACCAGTCATTGAAACTGACGCGCTGTCGAAGATCTACGGCAGCATCGTCGCTGTAGATGACCTCTCGATGTCCGTCTCTCGGGGCCACGCCTTCGGTCTGCTCGGCCCAAACGGCTCCGGCAAAACAACCACGATGGGAATGTTGCTCGGACTCGTGCAACCGACTTCTGGCAGCTTCAGTCTATTTGGATCTACCGACGGTCTTGAAGAGTCTCTGCGCCGTGTGGGGGCGATCGTT
>VXTA01000147.1:0-2571 GCA_009837685.1 Chloroflexota bacterium
GCTATGTGCCCGAACATGCGGAGCTGACGATGCTGCTGTCTTTTGTGCCGCCGCTGGGGATGCTGGAGTGGAACCCGACACTGAAGTCGGAGATCGATAGTCTGCCTGTGGAAAGCAGGACTGTGGGCTTCTACAACTATCCGATGAGCCAAGTGGCGGATATTTTGTTGCCGCGGGCGCATCTCGTGCCGGTGGGTGAGGATCAGGCTCCGCATATCGAGATGACGCGTGAGGTTGCGAGGAAGTTCAACCGGATGTTTGGTCGAGTGTTTCCTGAGCCTGGGACGTTGATCGGAGATGTCGGAAGGTTGGTCGGGACTGATGGGGATGCGAAGATGAGCAAGTCCAAGGGCAACACGATCATGCTGAGTGATGATACGGATACGGTGAACCAGAAGGTGAGAGGGATGTTCACGGATCCGAACCGTATCCGGGCGGACATTCCTGGCCGCGTCGAGGGTAATCCGGTGTTCGAGTATCACGATGCGTTTAATCCGGATGTCGGACAGGTTGACGAGTTTAAGGATCGGTATCGGAAAGGGAAGGTTGGTGATGTTGAGGTGAAGCGTGCTCTGGCTTCGGCGTTGAACGAGTTTTTGGAGCCGATCCGGGAGCGGCGAGAGCGGTACAAGGCGGATACGCCTTATGTGGAGGACGTATTGATGGATGGTGTCCGGCGAGGGCGAAACATCGCGGCAGAAACCATGCAACGCGTCCGCGACGCTATGCGGATCAGCTCTTACACGTCGTCTTGGTCCTAGCCGAAGTGCCCCCCATTGCCTTCGGCATTTCCCCCAGAGGGAGAAAGGGAACTATTTCGGCTCAGTCAGCGATAACCACTGCCCTAGTGAATGGACACGACAAAAGATGAATAACGACATGTACACGCCGGATTTTGAGGCCTTCGAGCGCTTGGCGGGCGAGGGCTACAACTTGATTCCGGTGTATCGGGAGATATCGGCTGATCTGGAGACGCCTGTTTCGGCGTTTATCAAGGTGGCTCGGGGGCAAAGATCATTCCTGTTCGAGTCTGTAGAGGGTGGTGAGAATGTGGCCCGGTTCTCGTTCTTGGGGACGGAGCCGGCGGAGGTGATACAAACGGGTCCGGGGACGGTGCATGGGAGCGTGGACCCGTTGGATGTGTTGAAGGAACGGTTGGCGCATCTGCGGTATCCGTCGGTTGAGGGGTTGCCTCGGTTTGACGGGGGTGCTGTCGGATATGTAGCTTACGATGCGATCAAGTATTTTGAGCCGCGGGTGCCGGAGATATCGGAGGAGGACCTGGGCATGGGCGTGCCGGAGGCGATGTTCATGTTGACCGACTCGATGTTGATCTTCGATCATGTTCGTCACAGCATTGTTGTTGTGGCTCATGCGGCGGTTAGTGCGGATACGGATATTAGGGATGCCCATGATGGTGCGACGGCCCGGATTGAGACGCTGATCGATCGGTTGTCGGAGCCTTTGCCGGCGTCAGCGATGCGTCGTTCTGGTTCTCCGGCTCTCGCGGCTGCGCGGGCAGATGATGCAGATATCGACTACTCGTTCGTAGGTTCGGCCGCTGCAATGCCTGCGGGTTGGTATACCGATGGATCCGATGAGGCGCTTGGGCATCGGTATGTGCCGAACATGTCGAGGGAGAACTACCGGCAGATGGTGGAGGCGTGTAAGACGGCGATTTATGACGGGGAGATCATTCAGGTCGTGGTGTCGCAGAGATTGACGCGGCGGACGGCGGTTGAGCCGTTCGACCTCTATCGCTCGTTGCGAGCCATCAATCCATCGCCTTACATGTTCTACCTCGATCTCGACGGTTTCCAGATCATCGGCGCATCCCCGGAGTTGCTCGTCCAATCGGTAGATGGCGAAGTGGCCGTGCACCCGATCGCTGGATCGCGCCCACGTGGTCGCACTCCAGAGGAGGACGAAACACTCGCTCAAGAACTCTTAGCAGACGAAAAAGAGATAGCCGAACATGTCATGCTCCTCGACCTTGGACGCAACGATGTTGGTCGAATCAGCCGGCCCGGTACCGTGCGGGTGACACAACAGCTAGAGATCGAACGATACTCGCACATCATGCATATCGTGTCGCACGTGGAGGGGACGCTGGATGAAGGGTACGACGTCTACGATGTGTTACGCGCTGGATTTCCCGCGGGCACGGTGTCTGGCGCGCCGAAAATCCGAGCGATGGAGATAATCGCTGAATACGAACCTGACAAGCGGGGTCCGTATTCTGGTGCGGTCGGGTATTTCTCGTATTCGGGGAATATGGATACTGCGATCTCGTTGAGAACGATGACGTTGAGAGATGGCGTCGCCTATCTCCAAGCCGGGGGCGGCATCGTCGCCGACTCCGATCCACAGACTGAGTACGAAGAGACCTTGCATAAGATGGGCGCGTTGATGCACGCCATCGACCATGCTGAGTCCGTAATGGAGGCATGAAAATGCTGCTTCTAATCGACAACTACGACAGTTTTACCTACAACCTGTTCCAGTACTTGTCAGAACTGGGTGCGGATGTGCATGTGGTGAGGAACGACAAGGCGACGGTTAAAGAGTTGT
>VXTA01000147.1:2581-5815 GCA_009837685.1 Chloroflexota bacterium
GGTCGTCTCGCCGGGTCCGTCTCACCCTCGGAATGCGGGAATTTCGATAGACGCGATCAACCATTTCTCGGGCAAGATACCCGTTCTCGGCGTGTGCCTTTGTCATCAAGCGATCGGCGAAGCGTTCGGCGGCATCGTTGATCACGCCGGGGAGTTGAAGCACGGCAAGACGTCGATGATCGAACACGATGGCAAAGGCGTCTTTGAGGGACTACCGAATCCGTTCGAGGCGGTGCGATATCACTCGCTGGCGGTTCAGCCGGATGCCGTGCCGCCGGGATTCGAGGTTTCAGCGCGGTCGGCGGAGAGCGGCGTGATCATGGGAATGCGACATCCTGATATGCCGATCGAGGGAGTGCAGTTTCATCCAGAGTCGATCTTGACGCGTCCGGGTAAGGATTTGCTGCGGAACTTTTTGGAGATGGAGCACTAACGCGGTCGTCGAGAAGATGATCCCAATTTGAGCAAGACTGGGTCACCGTCGATATAACTCAAAAGGAATAACAACATGAACATCCAACAAGGTATCCAAGCCGCTGTAGACGGCGTTGATCTTACGCAATCTGAGGCTGCTGATGTTATGGCGCAGATTATGGGGGGCGAAGCCACGGAGGCGCAGTTCGGGGCGTTTGTGACTGCGCTTCGGATGAAGGGTGAGACGCCGGATGAGATAGCGGGTATGGCTTCGGTGATGCGTGAGGTCTCTCTGCATGTGAGTCCGGGTGTTGATACTGTGGATACGTGCGGGACGGGCGGCGATGCTATGGGTTGGTTCAACATATCGACGGCGGCGTCTTTCGTAGTTGCTGGCGCGGGCGTGCATGTCGCCAAACACGGTAACCGGGCGATGTCTGGATCGACGGGAAGCGCAGATGTTCTGGAAGCGTTAGGCGTTAACGTGATGCTCGGGCCCGAGGGTGTGTTTCGTTGCATCCAAGAAGCCGGAATTGGGTTCATGTTTGCCCAGGCATTCCATCCCGCGATGAGATTCGCTGGTCCGCTGCGACCGCAGATCGGGATTCGGACTGTGTTCAATATCTTGGGGCCGTTGACGAACCCGGCGGGGGCGACCAGACAGGTTTTGGGTGTGGCTGATCGCGCTACAGCGGAGAAGATCGCCAAGGCATTGCAGCTACTAGGCACTGACTACGCGCTGGTGGTGCACGCGGAATCTGGTGCTGACGAGGTAGACATTGAGGGGCACACGCTGATGTATCAGGTGATGCCGGATGTGTTGAAGCGGCGACGGACTAGGCCGGCTGACTTCGGGTTGCCGGAAGGTAGACGCGACCATTTGGTTGCGGATTCGATTGAGCACAGCGCGGAGATTACCCGAACAGTGCTATCCGGCGCTGGAGGTGAACATAATGCGCCTCCGAGCCCGGAACGGTCGCGGTACAACGTAGTAGCTATCAATGCAGCGGTGGCGTTGCTGGCGGCTGGAAAGGCTGACAGCTTCAACGATGCCGCGTTGATGGCCAAAGATAGCATCGACAGCGGAGCGGCGGCGGGCAAACTCGCCGCGCTGGTAAAGGTCAGCAGCGGGTTGGATTAAGAGGCTGCACTCAAGTTCGTGGTAGTGGCACCGCGCACAAGGACAGCGCGGTGGTAGTTCGAGGTGTAATATGTCGGAAACCCTTTGAGGGATTCTCGGCAGTGTCCGTCCGCGCGGTTTCATTCCGAGCGGATTCATGATCTCGACGAAAGTAAAACCCACGTTTAGCCGTTACGGTAACTCTTTGCGTTACCGTGATTTCCGGTGGGTGATGCTCGGAAGTTTGGGCGGTCAGTCGGCGTATTGGGCGCTGATCATCGCGCGCGGAGTGCTGGTGCTGGAGATGACGGGTTCGTCGGCGTTGGTGGGGGTTGCGACGTTCGCGGCGATGGTGCCGCGCTTCTTGATGCCGCCAGTGGCGGGGTACTTGGCTGATCGCTTCGATCGCCGTACTGTGCTGGTTGTTGCTTACGTCTT
Organism: Chloroflexota bacterium; assembly: GCA_009837685.1. GTDB lineage: Bacteria > Chloroflexota > Dehalococcoidia > Lucifugimonadales > Lucifugimonadaceae > Bin127. The sequence continues at coordinate 4,554 of VXTA01000147.1, forward strand.
GCAGTTTTTCAACGTGTTGGCATTGGCTGGATTGGCGTTCGCAGATCTGTTGACCGTCGGAATTCTGATCGCGCTGTCACTACTCAATGGCACTTTCAGGGCATTCCAGATGACGGCGACACAAGCTTTGGTGCCGAATTTAGTGTCGAAAGACGATTTGTTGAATGCGATCGCGCTCAACCAGTTGTCTTTACAGGGGGCACGCCTAGTGGGGCCGGCTCTGATTGCGCCAGCGTTATTCCTTGGCGGCACAAGTGCAGCGTTCTTGGCTTGCGCGGTTTTGTACGTGTTGAGCATTGTTTGTGTTACGGCAATCCACACGCGGTCTACCGGAGCTTTGACGAAGGGTGCGGGGGTGTTGCAGAGCTTGGTGGAGGCGGGTACGTATTCATGGTCGGATCCGCAACTTCGGGTGTTGTTCGTTTTGATCGCTCTGCACTGCGCAATGACGATGTCGTTTGAGACGATCTTGCCGGTGCTTTCGCAAGAAGTGTTGAGTAACCCCGAAAACGCGAACACCCTGAAGATGGCGGTAGGCGGGGGTGCGCTGATCGGAGTTTTAGCCATCAGCGGGACGCGTAAAGCGAACAGCCGCGGAATGATACTTCTGATTACCGGAGCTCTGAGCGGCGCTTCGATGTTGATCTTGGCTATGGCGCGTGATCTTCCGACCGCGATGCTCGGCGCTGGAGCGATGGGTGCAACGCAGGCGGCGTTTATGGCGATTGCGGGAGCGATGGTGCAGTCGTTAGCTCCGGACGCGATGCGTGGGCGGATCACAGGCTTTAGTCACATCATCATCGGCGGCACCATGGCGGTGCTGAACCTTGTCAACGGTTTCGCGGCGGACGCTATCGGCGTCTCGAATGTGTTGTGGATATTGGGTTTGGGCTTTACTGCGATCGTGATTGCGAGCCTCGCGATCGGCCCGTTGAGGAATATCTACCGCGGCGTGGCGCCAGTTCCGGCGGCGGCTGGATAACGCTCCAAGCCCTCAGACTCCGGATTTGCGTTTGTGTGAATCGCGGGCTGTTTAAGATTAGGATTACGCCGCTCATTTTGATTAGGTGCTGTTAGTGACCACCGATAACGGAAAGATCTCCATTCTTGATCGTATCGTCGCGGCTAAACGCAAACGTATCGCTGCGGACAAATCGGTCGTGTCTCCAGCAAAGATGCTGGGAGCGGCGGAGGAAGCCAATCGCGACGCTGGGCCCTTGGATTTCGCCTTGGCAATCGGTTCACCTGCGTCGGTATCAGTG
>VXTA01000147.1:5825-7398 GCA_009837685.1 Chloroflexota bacterium
GTATCAGTGATCGCTGAGATGAAGCGATCTTCGCCGTCGGCTGGCGTGATGGATCTGACGCTCGATCCTGCGCAACGCGCCGAAACTTACTGTAAAGCTGGTGCGGCTGCGATTTCGATATTGACAGAACAGGATTTCTTCCGGGGTTCGCTCGCGGATTTGGAAGACGCCGCCGAAGTGGCACACAGTCACGGTGTAGCGGTGTTGGAAAAGGATTTCGTGGTTGACGAGTACCAAATTTATCAAGCGCGGGCGGCGGGTGCCGACACGGTACTTTTGATAATCGCCATCTTGGATCCGGTGCAGTATTCGGATCTATATGATGTGGCAACGGGCATCGGCATGGAGCCGCTGGTTGAGGTTTTTGATACGGCAGAACTGGATGTGGCATTGACGAGTGCCGAGCCTCGGATTGTTGGTGTGAACAACCGCAACTTGAAGACTCTGACCACTTCGTTGGATGTATTCCCGGCATTGGCGAAGCGGATCCCGGACGATGTTGTGAAGGTGGCTGAGAGCGGAATGCGTAGTGCGGATGATGTGAAGCGGATGGCGGATGGCGGGGCGAAGGCAGTGCTGGTGGGCGAGTCGTTGATGACTGCGGATGGGGATCCGAGCGAATTGATATCGCAGATGGCGACGATCAGCGTGTGAAACGATCGATATGAGTTACCAACCGAAAGTAAAGATCTGCGGTATCCGAGACGGCGACTCCGCTGTCGAAGCGGTCCGGGCAGGGGCTGACTTCCTAGGTGTCGTCCTCGTCGAGGGCGTCCGAAGGCAGCTGACTCGGTTTCAGGCGCAAGAGGTGGTGCGAAACTATCGAATTCGTGCGAGAGACCACCGCATTAAGCGGTTGCGCCAAAAAGGAGCAAAGGTCGTCGGGCTCTTCAGGAACCAAGATGTTCGGTGGGTCAATAAGACCGCGCAAGAGGTCGACCTCGACTGCGTTCAACTCAACGGAGAAGAGGATGAGGCTTACATGCGGGCGATGTGGAAGCCCGTGATCAGACAGGTCCGGATCAAATCCGACATGTCACAGGACGAGTTGAGCGACTTGGTGGATCACCACCTTTCCCTCGATCGCATTGTGCTCTTGGATCGATACGAGGAGCACCAGCCGGGTGGGACTGGAAAAACGTTCGATTGGAGCATCGCCGAGGGTATCGCTAACCGAGAAGGCGTGCTCCTTGCAGGCGGTCTATACCCCGAAAATATCGAGGATGCGATCCAACAACTCAGTCCGTGGGGCGTCGATGTCTCGACTGGCGTGGAGACCGATGGAATCAAGGATCATTCGAAGATCCGAGCGTTTATAGAGACGGCGAAACCGGTTTAGGGGCGAGCTTAGGATCGGGGCCTTGGTCGCGTGCGGCATTGTGAACCCCCTGCGTCTCGCTACGCTCGTCGCGTCCCCCTTTTGCTTCGCAAAAAGGGTAGGGTAAAAAGCTTTCAGCCCGTCTATACTTTCCAAGCATCTAATCCGAGGATCGGTAGTTTGCGCGCGGAGGCGACGTCTTGAAAGTAGCTCAGATCGGCACGAAGCATGGTCACGCAGCGGGCGTTTACCAAG
>VXTA01000279.1 GCA_009837685.1 Chloroflexota bacterium
CTCGTTCGCGTCCCCTTTCGTCCCGAAAGGGGACGTTCGTAGGCGCGTTTAATTGAACGGGCATACGCCGCTCGCGGCGCTACGCTTAATCGCGCCTCTTTTGTTTCGAAAGTGGGTAGGAGGAGAGTTTTGCGGTGGTCTCAGAGAGTGAGAGGGGATGGCGGTGGTGCCGAGGGGCGGACTCGAACCGCCGACACATGGATTTTCAGTCCATTGCTCTACCAGCTGAGCTACCTCGGCAAGGGGTGTAAGACCTTATTTTATCTTCGACGCCGCTGGTATAATCCATATCGCAGACGAGCCGCACGATCCGTGGCTCATACAACCTCGCCTGAGTGCCATACATGCCGTCGATCATCATCTCGTCAATCAGTGCGTCCAAAGGCAAATCTGCACTCGCCGCCGCCATCATTTCGCGATTGAGGCACGATGATGTTTCCGTCATTTCCGCGGCGGACACGGGCGATCTTTTCATTAGCGACGATGGAGTCCAGACGGTAGCAGCAGAAGCCATCGATCCTTCAGCCTCATCCGTTTCTGTCATCGAAGGAACCTCTGGCGATCCGTCGTCTGACATCAATCTCGCGGAGAAGCTGGACGCGAATGTGATCCTCTTGGCTGGTCTCGATGAGGATGTGAAATCAGCCGCGGCCGATTACGGGCAGCGACTTTCAGCTGTGGTTCTCAACAAGGTGCCACGCTACCGAGATGTTTACGCGGACAGAGCGGTAGCAGCATTGAATGATGACGGAGTGCCTTGTTTGGGATGGTTGCCTGAGGATCGGCGTTTGGCGGCGAATACCGTCGACTCCCTTATGGACCATCTCGAAGGTCAATTGGCTTTCGATGTGAACACGACCTCGGAGTTGGTCGACAACGTGTTGATCGGTGGTCTGGTGCTGGATTGGGGGCCGTTCTACTTCCGGTCACAGGACAACACTTGCGTGGTGGTTCGTGCTGGACGCCCAGACGTGCAGATTTCCGCACTTCAAAGCGAAACCACCCGCGCGATGGTGCTTACAGGTGGTGAAAAACCGATTGATTACGTGTTCTACGAAGCCCGCACAAAGCGGATCCCGTTGATCGTGGTAGATGGTGACACTAACGCGACAATGGATGCTCTTGATGGGTTGGCTCCAGAGGGTTTTTCGCACCCTGAAAAGCTGTTGCGAGTGAGCCAGTTGCTGTCCGAACGATCGATGATTGATCCGATCTTGGATCTCGTCGCTTTACCAGCGACTCGCTGAAACGCGCGCGACCAGAGGTTCAGCATGTCCTCGCCGCGCGAAACGTATCTGCATGGGCATCACCGCTCCGTTCTATCTGCTCATTCAGCAAGGACGGCGGAAGACGCGGCTGCGTTTTTACTGCCGCATATCGAGCCGGGGATGAGGGTGCTCGATTTCGGTTGCGGACCTGGGACGATAACCGTTGGGTTGGCCGATGCTGTAGGTAGTAGCGGTTCTGTGCTCGGTATCGACATTTCTGACGGGTTGCAGACCGAATGGGATCTGCGATTGAAAGAGACAGATGCTACGAATTTGGAGTTTCGCGTCGACGACATATACGAGACCGAACTTGAGCAGGGTCAGTTCGATGTGGTCTACGCGCACCAGATACTGCAGCATCTCGCGGATCCGGTCGGTGCGCTGAAAGCGGCGACGCGGCTCGCTAAACGTGGTGGGCTGGTCGGTATCAGAGAAGTCGATTGGGGAACGTTCGCCGCGTTTCCGGATTCGAAGGCGCTTGACGATTTCAGGCGTGTATACGACGCGGTAGCGATTCGCAATGGTGGAAATCCGCACGCGGGTCGTCACATGCTTGAATGGATGGAAGGGACTGGCGAACTGACGGATATCCAGATCACTACGAGTACTTGGACGTTCTACGAGGAGAGCGGGAAGACATGGTGGGGTGATCAGTGGTCGCAACGTATTTTGGAATCGGATATCGCGGTCAAAGCGATCGAGTACGGCATTGCGACGCGATCCGAGTTGGAAGGGATATCCCGAGGGTGGCAAGAATGGAAGAACGCGCCGGGATCAGTATCGTGTTTCACTCACTTCGAGGGTTTAGCGCGTCGGGCGTGAAGGCGGTTGTGGATTCTCGCCTGCGCGAGAATGACGGGTGCGAGGGAATGTGCGAAACTAGTTATGACACACGCGTTAAAATCTGAACTTGTGTGATCGTCGAATGACTACTCTGCTTACAAACCCTGATGCTGTGTTGGAAGGTCTGTCGGATGCCCAACGAGCCGCGGCGTCGTATATCGACGGTCCCTTAATCATCGTCGCCGGGCCGGGTAGCGGGAAGACGCGCGTCATGGCGCATCGGATGGCGTACATCTTGGCGACTGGTGTTCGTCCGTGGCGGGCGTTGGGAGTGACGTTCACGAACAAGGCGGCGGCCGAGCTGCGTCAACGGTGCGACGCGTTGGCGAATCGATTCGTGCCAGACGCGTCTGAGACGAACGTGAGCACATTTCACTCATTCGGTGCACGGTTTTTGCGCATCCATCACGATGCTGCGGGCTTAGGTCGCGACTTCACGATTTACGACCGTGATGATCAAGAACGGCTGATGAAGTTGATTCTGGAAGACATGGATGTGGAAGCCAAGGTCGGCGAGGTGCTTGCAGACATAGGCAAAGCGAAGAACAACAATCAGTTGCCGGAGGAATTCGCGAGCATCAGCACTGGTTACCGGCACGAGTTGCACGCCGAGATTTACGAGCAGTACGAAGCGGCGTTGAAGAGGTCCAACGGCGTCGACTTTGACGACCTGCTGTTGAAGCCGTATCGGATTTTGGTCACGGATAACCATATTCGTACCGCGATGCAGAACCGATACGAACACATCATGGTCGACGAGTTCCAAGACACGAACGCGTTGCAGTTCGAATTGGTTCGAGTGCTGGGCGATGCCTATCGCAATATATGCGTGGTGGGCGATCCGGATCAGTCGATCTATTCATGGCGGAACGCTCGGCCCGAGAACATGGAGCGATTGGCAGAGGTTCTTGACGGGTGCAAATTGTTCGAGCTGAGCGAATCTTACCGATCCACGAAGACGATCATCGCTGCCGCATCGGGTCTGATCGCGCACAACAACAGGATGCTCGACCGGGTGCTTTTCACGAATAACGAGGAAGGCGAACCAGTAGAGATTGGGGTCACTGAACACCCGGATCACGAGGCGTCCGTGATCCTTGATCTGGTCGAACGCCGCGTCAGGCCGAAGGTCGATGAAAACAATGGCGAAAACGTTCGCATTTCCGGCAATCTGGACGACATCGCCGTTCTATATCGCACCAACGCGCAATCTCGTGCAATCGAGACAGAGTGTAGCCGACGCGGAGTCCAGTATCGTTTGATCGGTGGTGTGAGGTTCTATGAGCGGCGCGAGATCAAGGACGCTTTGGCGCTCCTGCGTATCGTCGTGAACCCGTCTGACGAAACATCGCTTCGGCGCGTCATCAATGTTCCGCCGCGTGGCATCGGTCCGGCAACACTTCGCAAGATTGAGGAGTACAGCCTCTACAACAGTGTTTCACTGCTTGACGCGGTGTTGATGTCGTCGGATCCTACGACATCGCATGAACTTAGTTTGGGCCGGGCGGCACTCAACAAAGTACGATCATTTGCGGATTTCGTGAACACTTTAGTTGCCAACTCGGAAAAGCATTATCCACATGATCTGCTGGACTACGCGTTGAAGGGAAGCGGATACATCGATTGGGTCAAGAAGGACGCTGAGACGAGAGCGGAACGGCTGGAAAACATCGAAGAATTGAAGTCGTTAGCCGAAAAGTATTCGAGCAGTGAGGATGGTAACGATCCGAGGCAGGCGTTGTCGGATCTTTTGGAGCATACATCGCTATTTGCCAACGTGGATTCGATGGATGATGGATTGGGTGCAGATGACGGAAACCTAGTAGCGTCGCAAAGCGAAGCCGCTGGTGCGATCACGTTGATCACCCTTCACCAAGCCAAGGGTCTAGAGTTTGACACCGTATTCATCGCAGGTGTTAACGAAGGAGTATTGCCACACGCAATGGCTCTCAATGTGCAGACGCAGGACGACTACGAAGCTGCGTGTGGCGAGGAGCGTCGATTGATGTACGTGGGCATGACGCGCGCTAAACGGAAATTGTACGTCACGTGGTCGCTGTATACGTCAGCATCGTTGTACCGGCGGCAGAACACACCCTCGCAGTTCTTGAAAGAGATACCGGAAGAGCATGTCAAGGAAGTCGAATACGCCCGTGTGCCAGGACGTGCCGCGCCGCCACCGGTTGCGTTCTCATCGAGCTTCGGGATCGCGGTTGATCGCGATCGATTCGCGCCGCCTCGACGACGGGAGCAGCGCGAGAAGTTCACCGAGCGGGGATTGGATGAGATGCCGGTCGAGTTGCAGTTGAAGGCAGGGCAACGGGTTAAGCACAGCATGTTTGGGACGGGTGTTGTCGTCAATTCGCGGCCGATTAAGGATGACGTCAGGGTGACTGTCGCGTTTTCCAAGGAAGGCGTGAAGATGTTGATGGCGAGTATGGCCGGGCTAGAAAAGATATAGGCTCCATTCCGTGTTTTCCAAAATTCCGGACCGTACATTCGTGTTCGCGGTCTTCGCTCTGTTGTTGGGTATCGCTGCATTTGCATACCTGACACTGTGGCCTTCGTTTGAGATCGTCGAAACGAACACCGACGGCATTCGGACCGTTCGACGCGGAGGCATCGCAGATTCGAACGGGATCCTCGGTGTCGTGTTTGCGGTCATTCCGGTATTGATTACGCTTGGGGCGATATTGTCTGTTCCTCCGAATGGTCAATCGGAACGGCGTCACAAACTCAACTTGATCGTTGGAACAGTCTTGTTGTGGGGCTTCATATTGCTGTTCGCGCAGAGGATCGGCATCTTGTACGTTCCTGCTGCGACAATGCTGACATCCGTCATCGTGTTGATGCTGGTGCGCGATCGAGCTTGGGGAAAACCTGGCGCACAGGAACGCACCAAGAGCGCCCGCGAGTTAAGAGAAGAAGCGGTGAACCGTGCGGCACGTTCTGGCAACCGCGTTGGACGCAGACGGTCTACGCGACGCCGCTCCCGTTAGTTACACTTTGGCAGAGCCAATGATGGCAAATTGGGGCAAACGGGTAATTTCAGGTAGAGAGCACGCGAGGAAAATTGGGTTCGGTAATCACAGACGTGATGCAATCTTTTATCGGCGCGAAATCTCCGCCAATCACTTACCGCGTGTCACATCGCGATGTCGCTAGGTTCAATGCTGCTATCCGTGGTGTATTGCCACCCGTCGAGAACGATCCCGACCTGGTGGATAGCGAGACGATGATCGAAGCGAATCCGCTCATCTTGCGGTCGTTCATCACAGCACCGTTTGATCCACCGTTTCCTGAACCGTTCCACGATGTTTTGGATGGTGGCAGCCGCTTCAAATTCATAAGACCGGTTGTCGCTGGAGACGAAATTACGGCAGTGCGGAAGATGCAGGAAATCTTCGAGAAAAGCGGTCGATTCGGTCCTATGCTTTTCAAGATTACGGAAGTGAGCTATTCGGACGTGTCTGGTGAGCTCGTAGCTACCCAAGAGTCGACTAGTATCTCGTATGGTCGACCAGCTGGGTCTGTGTAGTCGAGTAGTGAAGGCGCGATTTGCGCGATAAGGGAACCCGCATGACGAAGGTAATGTTCGAAGATGTTGAGATCGGTGGTGGACCAGAGGCCGTCACACAAGTCGTGACGCCGAGACAGCTGGTCCAATACGCTGCGGTGTCGCAGGATTTCACGCCGATTCACTACAACACCGAATATGCTCGCAGCGCGGGCCACGATGACATCATCATCCACGGCGCGCTAAAAACCGCTTTGCTATCGCAGATGCTTGCCGATTGGACCGGAGATATCGGCGCTGTCAAGAATCTGGAAACGTCGTACCGGGGCATCGATTATGCGGGCGCAGTCACCTGCGCGGGTACTGTCACAGGAAAACGGATAGAGGACGGTATGGGACTCGTTGATCTGGACATTGAATTTCGAAATGCAGATGGTGTGGTCACCACGCCGGGAAAAGCAACAGTCGCGCTGACAATGCGCGGCTATTGAAAAACGAAAAATAGGAGTACTGAGTTGCAACTCGAGGGGAAAGTCGCAATAGTCACTGGTGCCGGACGCGGCATCGGCAGAGGAGTGGCTGAAGAGCTGGCCGCCAACGGAGCCAGCGTCGTTGTCAATGACATCGGGGCCGAGTTGGACGGTACAGGCGGTTCGACATCGATTGCTCAGGAGGTTGTAGATGGTATCGTAGCGGCCGGTGGAAACGCAGTTGCATCGACTGATTCCGTCACGACATGGGACGGCGGACAACGCATCATCGAAACGGCTCAAGATGAGTTCGGTGGTATCGATATCGTAGTGACCGTCGCCGGAATTTTGCGCGACCGGATGCTTTACAACATGACCGAGGAGGAATGGGATGATGTTATCTCGGTCCACCTCAAGGGCACCTTCACCGTAGTGCGACATGCGGCGCCGATTTTCAGGCAGCAGCGCGGTGGGCGAATCATCACATTTTCGTCTGGTTCAGGACTCGTAGGGTCCATTGGCCAATCAAACTACGGTGCTGCAAAGAGCGGCATCGCCGGTTTCACTAAAGTGCTGGCAAAGGACTTGGGCAAGTACGGAGTCACTGCCAATAGCATCGCTCCGCGAGCTGAGACACGGATGATCGCTTCGATTCCGGGCAATATTCAAGAGATGATGGTTGCGCGCGGAGCGTTGCCTCAACCCGATGAAGCTCCTTGGGAGCCGCGCGATGTGGCACCGTTCGTGGCGTATCTTGCGACCGACGGAGCAGCTCAGATCAATGGGCAGGTTTTCCTGGTGTATGGCGGCAATGTAACGCATCTGTCGCTGCCGAGACGCGTTAACACTATCTATACATCGGAACCATCTGGTAACTGGGATTTGGACGAACTCGATCGACTGGCTCCCAAGGTGTTATTGCAAGGTTCACAGAGCATCACAGGTGGCAGCGAGTTTGCACAGATAAACCCGGGTTCGGGTGCGGCCGCACCTGCGGTCATGAAGTCGAGGAACGGTAAACGGCTCGACGGCAAGGTCGCGGTTGTGACGGGCTCGGGTCGTGGCATCGGGCGTGGGGTTGCAAAATTGTTGGCGCGCGAAGGCGCTTCCGTGGTTGTGAATGACGTTGGAGCCGCTTTGGACGGACAGGGCGAAGATTCGACGCCAGCCGCACAGGTGGTTGA
>VXTA01000258.1 GCA_009837685.1 Chloroflexota bacterium
CTGCTTCTCCTACTTGCTTGTAATCGAGACGAGAATCTTTCTCAACCGATTAGAGACGGTAACTAGCGAAGATTATCTAACGTTAACCTGCGATACACCAAATCAATTAGCAAATCAGGTGCGTCAAACCAGCTACTCTGCTGCCTGCCACAAGCTGAACCGAACTCCTTGCGGATCGTCCATTACGGCGAACGCCCCGGGAGGCACGTCCATGCCACAGAAAACCAACTCGGCGCCGAGCGATTGTGCCTTGGTCACTGAAGCGTGAATGTCTTCAACCATGAAATATGTCGCCCAACTTGCGGGCGACGAATCATCCGGCAACTGAACGAATGCGCAATGCTCCTGGTCTGCGCCCAAATCGAGCATCGTCAAACTGAACTCCTCGCCAGATCCATCGTCCATGGGTATCTTGAATTCTTCGAACCCGGCACCGAAAACCGTGGTGTAAAACTCTTTCGAAGCCTCCAAGTCGTGCGAGTGATACTCGATCCAGCACACCGAACCCGGCTCGGCAAACACGTCGGCGCCATATCCTTTGAGACTTTGCCATATACCGAACACCGCACCCTCCGGGGTCGCAACGGTTGCAGTTACGCCCCAACCGTCGGCATTGTGAGGCTCGGTGAGCACGCTGCCACCATTCGCCTTTATCCGCTCAGCGGTCTCTTCGGCATCCTCGACATAGACGCTGTTGACCCACACTCCCATAATTCCATGAACGTCATCGTTCTCAGACATACCGGCGATGTTGGCATCGTCCTTAATCGCCATGTGGTAGGTATTGCCGCCCGACATCGGCACATCCGCCCAATCCCAGCCGAATAGACCGGAATAGAAATCTTTAGCGCCAGCTGGATCAGGAGTGGACAGATTGAACCAGATCGGGTTGCCTTGCAGTTGGGGCATTCTTGGTTGAGTCATGTCAATGATCCTCCCTACGAAGAAATCTCACTTGTTAATCCCGCGCGTCATTCCCCGAATATAGTCGATCTGCCCCAGGTGCTCCGCTACTTCCGCCAACAGGTGACCTAAAACGGGAGCAACCGTTATGGGTTCGCAATCCATCTCTCCAACGACGTTGCCCAGATCCTCTTCTTCGATGCCATCCGCGAAATACTGCTTTGTCCGCTCTCGGACCGCCTCGTAGTACCGCATCACCAGTGCTACATCCAGTTTCGGCATCGCACGTATCTGATCGAGCGTTTGCGCATACCCGGTACCCTCTACGTATACGCCGATGCGTTCCCGCCATCCCTGACTGATCCAGACGTCCTCTATCTGAGAGAGTCGGGTGTTGATCCAGTAGTCCTCGGTACGAGCCATATGCCAAACGATCCAATCGATCGAATTCGACTCCAGCGTCGGCCGCCAATGAAGCTCATACTCGTCGAGACCGTCTAGGGTATGCTTCAGATCCCCAAAGACTTCGTCGAGACCCGCATCGACTATTTGCAGAAACGGTTTCACAACGTCAAATCTATTTGTCCAAACCCCTCATCATTCCGCGCAGGTACTCGATCTGCCCTAGATGTTCCGCCTCCTCGCAGAGCAGGTGCCCTAGCACCCACGCGTAGTTAACCGGATCGTAGCGAGGATGAGTAAGCTCGATCGACAGATCCGACTCCTGCATTTCGTTTTCGAAGTATTCGGTTGTGCCTTCGCGTACGGCTTGGTAGTAGTCCATGATCTTCGGGACATCGAACGCCGGCATAGCCCGAATGTCCTCCGCGGTTTGACCGAATCCGTTGGTCGGCTCCTCTACGCCGCAACGCTCGGCCCATCTGTCACGATCCCAGATCGACTCGGAATTGCGAAGGCGAACGTTGATCCAGTTATCCTCCACCCGCGCCATGTGCCACACCATCCAGTCGATGGTGTTCGACTCCAATGCGGGCCGCCAGTGCAGTTCGTCCTCGGAGAGGCCGTCCAACGCTCTTTTCAACTTGTCGAACGCCTCGTTCAGACCAGAATCTATCGCTACCAAGAAGGGTTTCATTATTTGTTAAGTCCTCTCATCATGCCTCGGAGATATTCGATCTGTCCGAGGTGTTCTGCTTCTTCGCACAGCAGGCGACCTAAGATTTGAGCGCCGGTCCAACCACGAAAGTTCGTATGCTCGATGGCTCTAGCAAGGTCATCTTCGCGCATGGTGTTCTCAAAGTAGTCCGAGGTATTGTCTCGAACCGATCGGTAGTACTCCATCACTTTTGGCACATCGATCTGCCCCATCGCTCGAATATCTTCCATCGTCATCCCGGCACCAGCACCGGCGTAGGGCATGGCTAGACGTTCTCCCCATCCGTCGCGTTCCCAGATTGGATCGTGATTTTGAAGTACAACATTGACCAAGTTGTCTTCGACCCGCGCCATGTGCCAGACCATCCAATCGATGGAGTTGGCGTGCAAAGTTGGCTGCCACCGCAACTCGTCGTCTGACAAGCCGTCCAAAGCCCGATTAAGCTTGTAGAAACACTCATTGATACCGCTGTCAATGGCTTGCAGAAAAGGTCGCATGGCTAGTTCCTGACTACCCATCCAACCCGCGCATCATTCCGCGCAGGTAGGCGATCTGCCCTAGGTGCTGAGCTTCTTCGACCAGAATGTGGCCCCATACCCACGCGCCGCTGACTGCGACCTTTCGCCGAGGGTGGTAAAAGGTCTTGTCGAGGTCTTCCGCGGGCATAGCGTCCAGATGCGCCAGTGAGACTTCGCGGGCTTGTCGGTAGTAGTCCATCATCTCGTTGATGTCGGTCTTGGGCATCGCCCGCATCTTCTCGGCGGTGTCTTCCCTCCCGTAGTCGTCAGGGTCCATGCCGAAGCGTTTGTACCAGTCGTCTTTCACCCAGATGTCGTCATCTTGCCGGAGAACTAGGTTGACCCAGCGATCTTCGACGCGCGCCATGTGCCATACGATCCACTCGATGAAGTTGGCGTGGAGAGCGGGCTGGTATCGCAACTCATCCTCGGTCAGGCCGTCAAGGGCCTTTTCGAGACCTTCCATGTATTCGACCAATCCGCTGCGGACTGCGTCCTTGAAGTCTGGCATCGTTTATCTCCTAATCCACCCAACTCCTCTGGATTCCGGCTTTCGCCGGAATGACGGGATTATGGTGGTCTTGGTCTCAAGTGGCAGACTGCTTGGTGACTGCTTCGATCATCGCTTGGATGTAGCCGTTGGCGAACGCCCTGCCGCGGTGGCCCCACGGTGTGTCCTCGAATGTCTGCGGCACGTGGTCGTCGATGAAGAACGAGTCGAACCCTACCTCGTGATAGATTTTCATCGCCTTGTACATGTCGACGTGGCCGGTGTTGATGAACTCTTCGCGGAACTTGGGCACTGTGCCTGAGACGTTGCGGAAGTGGACGTAGAGGATCTTTTTGCGTTCGCCGAAGTAGCGGATCATGTCGTAGATGCCACCATCCGCCGCATCCTCCATCTCTGAAAAGGTGCCTTGACAGAATTCGATGCCGTTGCTCGGCGAGTCAACGATCTCGACCAGTCGTTTGTACGAATCGAATGACCTGAACAGCATCGGTATGCCGCCCAGCTTCTCTACCGGCGGATCGCACGGGTGGATACCGCAACGGACACCGGCTTCTTCTGCAACTGGGGTGATGATGCGTATCCACTCCTCCAACCGCTCCCACATCTCCTCCTCAGTGTGCTCCCGACCATGCGTATTCGGCATCTTCTGCGCTTCATCGTTGTCAAAGGCCGTCGCTAATGCGCCGCCGCGGATTATCGCTGGCTGCGATCTCCAGACGTGCGAAGGCATCCAGTGATACCCGAATATCGGTATACCAGCGGCCCCGATATTCCGAATCGTCTCGACCATGTTTTCGATCTGTCGTTCTCTGTTCGGGCCGCCCACAATGATCTCTTGGTAAAAAGTGAGTGGTACGTTTTCAATCGCCATCAAACGTAAACCCTCGTTCTCCACCTGAATCCGCATCTTTACCAGATCACTCACGGCCCACTTGCCGCCAGCATCAGGGATTTGAGGTTGGGCGAGCAACACGTCCTTTACCCCATATTGCGCGGCAAACCTCAGGAACTCGGGGGTCGGCGTATTGAACTGTCCAAATCCTGGTCGCATTTTCGCAGTGCCTTTCGAAACTATCCGGTTTCCAGTGAGTTACAGGTTATCCATCAGTTGTACGGCTTACATTGTTGTCAGTAATGCGGACGATCATGTTAGTGGTTAGGTTCGTCGGACCCATCTTAAATTCCACCAAGTTATAATCGGGCTGATAACCACTTTAGGGGCAATCCAAACAATCCATACCGGCTCGACGTAATCGAAGTTGACGACCATCACCGCCGTGATCGTTGCTATAGTGCCGGCGAGCATGTTTGTCAGGTGCCGTTGTATTCGCTGGGGCGCCGAAGCAGCCCAACCGCGGTGATACAACCAATCCAACACACTGAGAGCGATCGCAATCGTCCCAAACACCGCGAGAGCGATCCATATCGAATCGCCTGATGTTCCAACCACGACACCGTATACCCACATTGTCAACCCCGTGACCGCCATGATGCTTACCGCTACCCAGTCGACCAACTGTGGTTTCCGGCCTCGGTTGCGGGCGAAGCGCCAACCCGCAAACACCAAGTAGAAACTGAAGAAGGCGATAATCAGCAAGAAAATGTCGTCACCAAGAATGGCGAGTGGCAATGCCGTAACGAAAACGATGGTCATCGCCAGCGCGTACACACGTCCTGCCCTCACATGGTGCGTGCCGCCTTTCTTAGTTACGACCGGGATTACAGCCGCGAGCAACGCAGTGGAGCCGGCGAGGATGTGAATGTAGAGCAAAGCTGTTTCAAACATTGGTCATCTCCAAGCCGACGCCGAAAAATCCTAACGCGACCTCATAGCACCGCGAACGCACCTTCGATGCGTCCGTAAAGCATATCCCGATTTGCGACATCATCTTATCGCTGTACCCTTTTGGTTCATGGCACGAATTCTAGTGGCGTACGGAACGAAGCACGGCTCCACCGCCGAGATCGCGACATGCATCGGCGAACGCCTCAGTGCAGCTGGCTTCGATACCGATGTTCTCCACGCCAACCTCGGCATCGAAGTGACAAAATATGACGCGTTAGTCATCGGCTCACCGATGTACGCCGCGCGTTGGCTACCCGAACCTGCCCTGCTACTGATCACCAACAGAAAACGCATCACCAACATCCCAACCGCATTATTTAGCGTTGGCATGATTGACGTCAAACACCCTGGCAAGCTTCGAGAAGAGCACAACGCGTGGGTAGAGAAAGCGTTCAACCAAGGAAACGTGCAACTCAACGTCGTCTCGACAGCCACGTTCAAAGGTGCATACTCGCGAAGAAATCTACCCTTCTACCTCCGCATCATCGACGCCATTCTGCGAGTCACTCCCAACGGCGACTACCGAGAGTGGGACGAAGTTGAAAGCTGGGGCGACGAAGTCGCTTCGACATTAAGATCCGAGCTTGAAGCACCCGCTTCCGACGAACTTGATCAAACCTCATGCTGATCGACATCCACACTCATATCCAGCAGCATGACTTGTCGGAAGTGCCGGGAATGCTCCAGCGCGCCGAGGACGTTGGCGTTTCAACCATCATTGCCGCGGGAACGACGATCGAGGATTCTCGCAAGGCGATCCGTCTCGCCGAGACCTACGCGAACATATACGCAGGTGTAGGCATTCACCCCTCAGACCTCGAAGCACCGATCTCATCCGAAGACATCGCCATGCTTGACTCAATGGCATCGCACGGACGCGTCACCGTCATGAGCGAAATCGGTATAGACCATATGCCCAACAGCCCCGACCATAAGTCGCAGAAAGAGGCCTTCGCCGCGCAGATCGAGATCGCCAAGCGACACGACCTGCCGGTAGTCTTCCATGTGCGCGAGCATCTTGATGACCTCTCGCGCTTCGAAGCGCGTGCTTCCGCCCTAGCCATCCTCGCCGACCAAGACGCCGGACAACTCGGAGGTGCCGCACACTACTTCCAAGGCGACTACGACTACGCCCGAAAAGTCCTCGACCTCGGACTCAAAATTTCCTTTGCCAAGCCCCTGCTCCGCTCGAAGGAACTCCAAGACGTCGCACGTCGCCTCCCGCTAGACAGCATCGTCTTGGAGACCGACGCTTATCCTCAACCTTTCAAGAAGAATCGCGCGAGGTGGACGGAACCGAAGGATGTACGCCTAGTTGCTGAGTGTTTGGCACAGATACGAGGCATCAGGTTGGAGATGTTGCATAATCGCTCTGTGTGATTAGCAACGAGCGAGCTATACCATCGACAATTTGGGCAACTCCGCTAGAATCCACGTCATGCTCAACATCGCCCTGAAAGAGTGGTCCGCCACCATCGACGCGCTCGCATCAGGCGATCAACTGTTCCTTCTGCGAAAAGGCGGCATCCGAGAAACCAACCGCCATTTCGAGATGGCGCACCGACGTTTCCTGCTCTACCCTACCCACTTCCACGAAGCTGATCGATTGCTAAAACCAGAATTTCAGTACTTAATCAATTACGACACTCCAGTCGATAGCGAAGCAGTAATTTTCACTGCTTGGGCAGAGGTTGCGGAGATGTTGAGCGTCAACGACGCTGAGCAATTGGAAGCATTGTCCAGTTTCCATGTCTGGACCGATGAGTTCGTGAACAAGCGCATCGCTTGGAAACCTCGTCATGCTGCCGACCTCATCGTGCTACGAACGTACAGACTGATCGATCCGATCCAGATCCCCGTCACACCGCATCACAAGGGCTGCAAGTCGTGGGTCGACATCGCCCCTCCGATAGACGTGACACGGTCTTTTCCAGCCATTCCGGATGAGAAATGGGAAGATCGGTTACGAGAAATTAGACTCTTGCTTTCGGAAGCGTCCGTAAAACCCGTACCGGCAGCATGAAACATCGACAACTCAAATCGACCGATCTGATACTTTCAGAGGTCGGTTTCGGCGTTTGGAGCGTTGCGACAACGTGGTGGGGTGTGACAGACCAAGATTTCGGTGTTCAACTGCTGCGAAAGGCGCGCGACCTCGGTATTACCTTCTTCGACACCGCACCGGCTTATGGGGACGGTTACGGGGAGACGATTCTGGCTGAGGCATTCACGCCCAACGAACTGAACGATCTAGTCATCGGTACGAAATTCGGGTACGACCTCGATGCCCCGCGAACTGGGC
>VXTA01000238.1 GCA_009837685.1 Chloroflexota bacterium
CTTCTTGATAACCGGGTTGATGTTCATCGCGTTCCTGATGATGAGTGGTGTCACCGTAACCGGGCAAGCGGTGTCTAAGAGTCGACGGGAGGAGAAGGTGCTCAGCGCGGTTTGGGAAGGGTTGCGCTACTCGGCTCGCAACCGGACGATACTGATCCTGTTTGTGTTGTTGCTCGCGACGACGATGACTTCGATGTCATTCCGCTCGCTGATGCCAGCGCAGGTAGACCTTATCTTTGGAGGTGGTCCCACAGAGCTGGGAATATTAATGAGTATGATCGGCGTGGGCGCGCTGCTGGGTTCGCTATTCATCGCCGGGCTCACAGAAAATGTTCAACGCGGCGTAGTCTTGTTGGTCTGCACGGGCCTGTCAGCGGCAGCGATTTTAGTGTCTACCTTCGTCGCGTTCTTCTTTATCGCGATGTTTGCAATGATGGTGCTCGGATTGGGCGATGCGGGCAGACGGTCGCTGAACGCATCGATGCTGATGGAGCAGGCGGATGAAGATCATCGGGGGCGTGTGATGGGCATCTACATGCTGAACTTTGGGCTGACGCCGATCGGGGCGATACCGTTGGGGATATTGGCGGAGGCGACGGATATTCGAGTGGCGTTCGCGGTGGCGGGTATCGTCCTCGCAGTTGCAGTTTTATTGACTTGGGTGTTAACGCCGCGGATCAGAAACCTATAAATTGAGGTCGCCGGTAACCAGTGCGAGATTGAGTGGTCGTAGATACACTCGCCGCACGTTTCAATCGCTGGCAAATCCTGAGTATCGCCGCTTCTGGTTCAGCCTCATATTCCTCATGGCTGGCATCAATATGCAGATGCTGGCACGGGGTCAGTTAGCGTGGGAATTGACGGGCGATGTGTTCTTGGTGGCGTTGGTCAGTTCAGGATTCGCACCACCGATATTGTTGTT
This sequence comes from Chloroflexota bacterium, assembly GCA_009837685.1. Lineage (GTDB taxonomy): Bacteria > Chloroflexota > Dehalococcoidia > Lucifugimonadales > Lucifugimonadaceae > Bin127. The sequence goes on from VXTA01000238.1 coordinate 923, forward strand.
CTCGCTGTTCGGTGGGACGCTCGCCGATCGCTGGAACCGGCGACGAATGATTCAGTATTCGCAACTCGTAGTCAGCTTGGTCGCAGGGATTGTTGGCGTCACGATCGTTACGGGAGTTGTGAATATCTGGATACTGTTCGGCGCCGCTCTGACTCAAGGTTTTTGTTGGTCGTTTATGATGCCGGCACGTCAGGCGATCATTCCGCAATTGGTGGGAGAGCGGGAGATTACAAACGCGATCGCGTTGAACGCTTCTGGTATGGCGCTCATGACTCTTTCAGGACCTGGGCTCGGCGGCTTGGCATATTCGGCTTTTGGTCCGGCGACTACCTATTTTGTGATGGCAGCCCTGATGTTTGTGGCGTTCGTGTTGATGACGACCGTCAAGGTGGAGGGCGTACCGGTGGAGCGGCGGAGGAGAGAAAATATGTTCAGTTCGATTTGGGACGGACTCAAATACTCGTATGGCAATCCAACTATCTTCGTGTTGTTGCTGCTGACGTTGGCGACAACCATGACGTCCCAATCGTTCCGACAGTTGATGCCGGCTCAAGTTGATCTGATATTCGGCGGCGGTCCGACTCAATTGGGCATCTTGATGAGCATGATCGGTGTCGGCGCGTTACTCGGCTCATTGTTTATGGCCGGATTGTCCGAGAACATGAAACGTGGTGTGGTCTTGTTAGTCGCCAGCGGATTGTCGGCGGTTGCGATACTGGTCTCGACGTACGTGACGGTTTTTCTGATAGCGATTTTCGCGATGCTGGTGCTGGGGATCGGAGATTCGGGACGTCGGGCGTTGAATTCTGGTTTGCTGTTGGAGCAAGCGGATGCGGAGCATAGAGGAAGGGTGATGGGGATCTATATGCTGAACTTCGGATTGCGTCCGATAGGCGCGATACCGCTCGGCATCTTGGCTGAACGCACCAGTATTCAGTTGGCGTTCGCGGTTGCGGGCATCCTGTTGGCTGTCAGCGTCATCGCGACGTGGGTATTTGCGCCTTTCATACGACGGTTGTGACATCAGGTGTGATCGTTCCGCGCATTAACCTAAAAGTATTGGACGAAGTCGCGGACGAATGATCGGTACAGAAATCTAATGCCTATCAAAGTGATGCCAGACGCGCTGGCTTCGCGGGTCGCGGCTGGAGAGGTGGTGGAGCGTCCTGCTTCGGTGGTCAAGGAGTTGATAGAAAACTCGCTCGACGCGGGTGCCAGTCGGATCGATATAGAGCTGGAGGGCGGTGGCCGGAATCTGATACGAGTTGCGGATGATGGTCACGGCATTGCGGCGGCGGAGTTGGCTCTAGCCTTTGAGCGGTTCGCCACTAGCAAGGTGGATGAGAGCAGCGATCTGGTTGCGATTCCTACACTGGGTTTTCGTGGTGAGGCTTTGCCGTCGATCGCGGCGGTGGCTGATGTGACCGCGGTTTCACGACATGTCGAGGCTGAAAGCGGCGCGGAGTGCAATGTGACTTTCGGGTCTGAGCCGCAGGTGCTGTCCGCTGGCGCTCCGGTCGGGACGTCGGTTACGGTACGTCAATTGTTCCGAAACGTGCCCGCGAGGTTGAAATTCTTGAGCAGTCCATCGGCAGAGTCGGCTCGGGTGGCAACGCTTGTAGGGCAGATGGCTTTGATCCGCAGCGATGTGCGTTTTCGATTAACCGTCGATGGCGTGTCGCGATTGAATACACCGGGTGATTTCGACGATGCCGCGGCATTGGCGGCGGTCTACCGAGTCAAGGATCCGTCGGCACTGGTGAACATCTACGCTGATCTGGATGCTGCGTTCAGCGTCGGCGGGGCTCTAGCGATGCCGAATCTGCACTTCGGGCGGCGATCGCATATCACGATAGCGGTCAACGGGCGGTTGGTCCAGACGTATCGTCTGACCTACGCGGTGGAACGCGGGTATCAGGGTTTCTTGCCTGACCGACGATTTCCGATGGCTCTGATCAAGGTCCACGCGCCGCTCGAAGATGTCGATGTCAACGTGCATCCGCAGAAGACCGAGGTGCGATTTCGACGTGAAGGTTTGATCTTCTCAGTCGTTGAGAGGGCAGTCAAAGACGCGTTGGGTGAACGTGCTGCGGTCCGGCAGTATTCAGATACGCGGATTGCATCATCGTTGACGACGTCTTTGGAGGGTGCGTTTGCGATGCGGCGAGGTTCAGGTTTCGAGCCTGTAACCGACGTGTCGACTTCCGAAGATGTCGATGAACGCCCCACCAATGTGAATGGCGATCAAACCGCGGGGCACATAACCAAATCGAAACCCAAAGAACAGTCGAAGTCCAGAAAGCGCTCCTCGCCACAGCCTCCGAGCACGGCACGACATCGCGATGTGTTGCCAGGACTGCGGGTGCTCGGACAGGCGCAATTGACGTATATCGTTGCGGAGGATGCGAGCGGCGTGTTTCTCGTCGACCAGCACGCGGCCCACGAGCGGGTGAAGTTCGAAGAGATACGGGCGAAAAGGGCACGTCAGGCGAGTGAATCGCAGGCGTTGCTATCGCCCCAAATGGTTGATCTTACTCCCCAACGTCAGGTCGTCTACAGCGAGGGTGCGCAGTGGTTCCAAGAATCGGGTTGGGAGATTGAGCCGTTCGGCAGTGGATCGGTTCTGATTCGTGCGGTGCCTCAAGTGCTTGCAGAACGAGCGGCAACGAGCGCCAACGCCGCGGAGAACGCATTGGTGCGAGTGCTGGATGACATGTCACAGAGTGATGCGCAAAGTTCAGACGCAGATACGATGCCGTGGTCGGAGAGATTGTTGGCCACGATGGCGTGTCACGCCGCGGTCAGGGCAGGGGACAGCCTGACGCTGGAGAGCTGCGAGGAGATTGTGCGATTGCTTCAAGAGTGCGAGCACCCTCAGTCGTGCCCGCACGGTAGACCCACGATGTTGCTGCTGACTGGCGAGGCGTTGGAGCGTGAGTTCGGACGCCGGAAGTGAGCGATTCATTGCTAACCGTTAGAATCGGTTGCAAGCACAGTCGCACACCCTCCTCGTAAGGCATTCGTTGAGCATCGACGCCAATCGCGGCGGCGGTTCAGATGTGGAGTTGAACCCTCTCCGCCGTCTCCAGATATTCCTCGACACCATCAAGTTCGAACACTCGATCTTCGCGCTGCCATTCGCGGTAGCGGCGGCGTTCATGGTGGCTGGAGGATGGCCGAATTGGGTGCTGTTGGGTTGGGTAATCGTGGCGATGGTGACGTTGCGGACGTTTGCGATGGCGGCGAACCGCCTCGTGGACGCGGAGATCGATCGACGCAATCCTCGCACCGCGGATCGGGCATTAGCTAGAGGAATCATTGGCAAGCCGGAAGTTATCGGCTACATGGCGGTGTCTGCCGTCGTCTTCGTTGCCGCGGCGTGGCAGCTCGATCCGCTCGCGTTGATTCTCTCGCCGATACCGATCGTCGTCGCGTTTACGTACCCGTATTTGAAGCGATTCACTTGGTTGGCGCATTTCGGCATCGGTGCCGTCTACATCATCGTTCCGCCCGCGGTTGCGATCGCTATGACGGGGACGATGCCAGTGGAATTCGTGTTGCTCGGGATCGCGGCATTGTTTTGGGTATCGGGCTTCGACGTGTTATACGCCATCGCTGACATCGATTTTGACCGTGCGAACGGGCTCCACTCGATACCCGCGCGATTCGGGATCAAGAGATCGTTACTCATCGCCAAGACGTTGCATCTCGTGACCCTTGTATTCCTAGTCTTATCCGTCTTAACAGGAGACGGAGGGATTTGGGCGGCGATTGGGATCGTCGTCGTGGGAGCGTTATTCGCATACGAACATTCGCTGGTAAGGGGGGACGATCTTTCGAAGCTAAATATGGCGTTCTTCACGATGAACGGCATCATCGCCGTTGTATTTGCGGTATTCGTCGTTCTCGATGAGTTGCTGATCGGTTGACCACATGGCGCGCTACATCGTAGGCATTTCGGGCGCGAGCGGCGCTCCATATGTGAGGCGGGTGTTGCAGGTGCTCGTCAACAGCGATCATCAATTGGACTTGGTGGTGACTCGGTCTGGAGCCAAGGTCCTGGAGGTAGAAGAGGGTGTGAAACTGACGGGGGATGTGGGAGCCAATTTCGGCGAACTCTCCCGGTGGCTCGATCACGACATGGCGAGTCGTGGCGCTTTCCAGTGGCATCACGAGGCTAACGTGGCCGCAGATATCGCGAGCGGTTCGTGCCACGTCGATGGAATGCTAGTCGCGCCTTGCAGCGGAGGCACATTGGCGCGAATCGCGAATGGGATGTCGCAGAGCCTGGTGGAGCGCGCCGCGGATGTGACGTTGAAGGAGCGTCGGCGGTTGATTTTGATGACACGAGAGACACCGTTGAGTCTGATCCATCTCCGCAACATGATTGCCGCCACCGAAGCGGGTGCCGTCGTCCTTCCGGCGTCTCCTGGCTTCTACCACAATCCCGAGACTATCGACGACTTGGTAGATATGATCGCTGGCCGCATCCTGTACCACTTGGGTCTGGAAAGCGATCTGCTCCAGGTCTGGGGTGGACGCTAGGGATCATCGGCATGACCTTCACCGACATGCAGTCTTTCATGCGCGTTCTTGAAGCGCGCGATCTGCTGAAACGCGTGTCAATTCCAGTCGATGCCGAGTTGGAGGTTACCGAGATCGCTACGCGTCTGGTGCGCGAAGGTGGTCCGGCGGTGCTGTTTGAGAATGTCGATGGGGCTACGTATCCATTAGTGGTGAATCTTCTCGGCACCATGGAGCGGATCGAGATCGGATTGGGTAGGCATCCCGAGGAGATCGGCGAAGGACTGATTACGTTTTTGGAGGATGTGAACCCGCCTTCAGTGTCATCGTTGTGGCGAAACCGAGGTTCGGCACTCAATCTGCTGAACGTTCGCCCAGGGCTCGCCTTGAGTTCGCGCGTCCAACAGGTGACAGATGAATCTCCGGATCTGTCGCAGATGCCGATACTCAAGTGTTGGCCAGAGGATGGCGGTCGCTTCATCACTTTGCCGTTGGTGAGGACTCGTGATCCAGGGACGGGCGCTCACAACATGGGCATGTACCGAATGCAGGTATACGACAAGTCGACGACTGGCATGCACATGCAGATACAGAAGGGCGGCGCGTTTCATCACATCGATGCTGAACGGGAGTCGCAACCTCTGGACATAGCTGTGGCGCTTGGAGGCGATCCGGCGCTGATACTGTCGGCGATTATCCCGTTGCCGGAAGGTATCGATGAAGCGGGATTTGCGGGTGTGATGCGCGGGCGTGCGACGCCGATGACCAAGGCGAAGACAGTTGACGTCCGAGTTCCGGCTCACGCCGAATTCGTCATCGAGGGACAGCTCCAACCGGGCGAGAGGCGTCTGGAAGGGCCGTTCGGCGATCATTTCGGACACTACTCAGGAGCCGAGGATTTTCCGGTCTTTCGAGTGAAGGCGATAACGCGGAAGCGCAATCCAGTTTACCCGGCAACGGTGGTCGGCAAACCGCCGCAAGAAGATCGGGCGCTTGGCGACGCGGCCCAATTGGCGACTAAACCGCTGATCCGGTTGATGCGCAAAGAAGTCCGGGACATGTGGTCTTACTACGAGTCTGGATTCCACAACCTGCTCGTGGTGTCGGTCGATAGTCGTTACTCGCGCGAGCAGATGAAGACGGCGTTCGGCATATTGGGCGAGGGGCAGTTGTCGCTCACGAAAGTGATGGTCTTGGTCGATGCGCAGACCGATCCGTCAGATATCAAATCTGTCGCGCGGGCGATATCGCGCAACTTCCAAGTTGAGAGGGATTTCCGATTGCTAGCGCGTACGGCTCAGGATACGTTGGATTTCACAGGGGACGCGTTCCAGCATGGTTCGAAAATGGTGCTTGATGCGACTGGCTACGGGCACGAACCAGAACGTATCGACGGGCCTCAACTGCGATTCGACCCTGCGGCCCTATCGTCGGCGATCTTGAAGCATCGACTGCTCTGCGACAACATCTTGGTGATGCAGGTAAAGAGTGGTTACCCAGAGCAGCGAACACTGTTAGAGAGAGCCGTCAAAGATCCACGGGCGAAGTCTCTGAAGGCGGTAGTGCTAGTTTCGGACGATGTCGATATCGAGGATGATGTCGAGTTGATCTGGGGCATCTTCACGCGCTTTGACTGCGCGCTGGACGTCGTTTTCACCGAGCAGAGTTTCGTCGGCATAACGCCCGTGT
>VXTA01000022.1:0-2917 GCA_009837685.1 Chloroflexota bacterium
CCCAGCTGGAGTAGAAGCCAACGCCGGCCTTGTCGAGAGCACCTTTAATGGTGTAGCGGGAGTGGTCCATATAGTCGTGGTACGGCGGGTCGTGCGCGTCGGGGTTGCCGTGTGACATTCCCATGTCGCCTGGACCCCATTCTGCAAAGCCGATGCCGGGCACTGATGCGATCTCGTCGGCGTTAGGTAGGCTGTGTCGGTCTTCGATCTTGAGTCCGAGGAGAAGCTCACCGTTTGGGTTGAGCGGCCACGGATCAGCGATCTCGACGTATTCGCGTGGAGAGAGGCCCCATATCTCTGCGGGTATGCCCTGCCCTCCACCGCCGCGTAGACCTTCAGGGATGATGTCGCGGGCGAGTTTCTGGAATGGATATCTGCAAGCAGCCACGAACCATTTCACTGCTTCGGGATCGCGTGCGTGAGTGTGAAGGAGACCGTGGACGCCCGTCGTGAGCGCGTGGCGCATCTGCCATGCGTTATGTCGGACTTCATCGACAGAGATTGCATTGTGCGGAAGCGTAGTGACGACGGTGGGTGTGAGGTGCCCGCTGGGGGTTGGACCGCCTGCCTTCAACCCCTTCATAAAATCGCCCAAACCTCCGACATCGAAGTGGCGGTGCTCGAAGTCGATGAGGATCATGTCGGCCCAGGTTTGAGCTAATTCCACGCCGGCGTCGTAGGTGAGTTCAGGTGTGTGGGTTGCGTAGAAGGGTTGGCCTTCTTTAAGTAGGTCAATGCATTTGTTGATGCCCATTTTGTGATTCCTTATGGGATGGTGATGGTCGTTTGGCTCAGTTGATGGATTCGGTTATGTAAGCCTCCACGGGATTTCGAGTTCGGCGGTGATGTGGCGGAACCAGTCGATTACTTCGGGGTGGTACGGGATTCCGTGTTCTCGGCGTTCGATCTCTTCCTCGTGTTCGGGTAGTCCGGCGTAGACGACGCGCTCTTGTCCCGGGGCGGGTTTGCTATTGGAGAGCGCCCGCATGTATTCGTCCATATCGGTCTTGAAGTCTTCGATATCGGTGAAGGCTTCGAGGTTGTAGGCGATGAAGTGGTGCGATGCGCCACGGCGTCGGTTGGGCCCGCCGCCGTTGCCGCCGAGTATGCCGGAGAGGATCTCGATCATGACGGCCATCGAGTAACCTTTGTGGGCTCCGAGTTCGCGAGTGCCACCCGCCGGTAGCATCATGAAGTCTTCGGGTACGTCGCTCTCTTCCATCACTGGAGTGCCGTCGGCTTTGGCGACCCATCCGGGCAGGACGGGAACGCCGATGCGCTTGGCGAGAACGATCTTGTTTCCGGCGACGCTGCTCATCGATGCGTCGAAGATGAACGGTGGTTCGTCTCTTGTTGGCGCGGCGATGCCGAGGGGATTCAGACCGACCAAGCGTTCGGCACCGTGTACAGGTGCGACGTTTACGCCGCCTGTGGTCATGGCGACGCCAATCATGTCACGTTCGAGCGCCATTGCAGCGTGGTATGCGCAGGCACCGAAATGTCGGCCATTAATGGCGGTGATAGTGCCGATGCCGTAGACCTCTGCCCTGTCCATGGCCATTCGCATGGCCATCGGCCCAACGGCTAGACCGTGGCCACCATCGCAGTCGATGGTCGCTGCGGCGGGTAGTTCGCGGATGATTTTGGGTTCGGGGGTCGGATTGATGCCGCCTTCGCCGAAGGAAGCGACGTAGGAACGGAGCATGTTGGAGACGCCATGAGACTCGATGCCCCGCGCGTCGGCGTAGACAAGGACATCGGCCGATTGGACGGCGTCATCTTCGGGCATTCCCATCTTTCGGAAGATGTCTTCGACGGTTGCGCGCATGTCGCCGATTTCGACATGTACAGCAATGTCATGTGGGACGTGGAATCGTTCGAGCAATCGGATCTGCCTTTCGTTTGTGGCGTTTCATGTTGGCGTAATTGGGCGCGCCTGTGACGTCGATCCTGCGTGTGGTTAACGTCTAGTTGCGCCGCACCTGAATTTAATCGAGTCGAAAGTATACAAGCGCGCCGTCCAAAATCGTGGTTGATGGGGTATATTCGCGTGCAACATCTGCGACGCGTATTGACAGCGTCGAGAGCATCCAAAAAGAGGTCAGAAATGCCTACCGGGAAAGTTGCCGTATTCACACAGACGGGCGTGCCGTTCGAAATCGAAGAGCTACCGACGCCGGAGATTCAACCGGGAGGTTTATTGGTCAAGAACACTCACGCGGTAATTTGCGGCTCTGATCTGCACGGTTGGCGTGGGGATGGGGATGGTCCGCAACGTGCGGTGCGGCGCGTAACTGGCCACGAATTCACAGGTGTAGTTCATTCGCTGGGTGATGGTGTTGATACAGATTCCCTGCGTCGGCCGCTTACGGAGGGAGACCGCATCGCATTCCCTTTCTTCAATCCATGCAACCGGTGTTACTGGTGCATCCGCGGCGAGCATCATGCTTGCCCACATCGGGGCCGGGCGAATCATCAGGGATTAGATGCCTATCCGTACTGTGATGGAGGGATGGCGGACTACTACTATCTGCCTCCGGGTCACTACGCGTTCAAGGTGCCGGATGAGTTACCGACCGATGCTGTGCCGCCAGTTAACTGTGCCCTTTCCCAGGTCCTGTTCGGGTTGGAACGCGCAAAGATGGATTTCGGTGACACGGTCGTTATCCAAGGCGCTGGCGGGCTGGGGATTTTCGCGACGGCGATCGCAGCTGAGAAAGGTGCGTCGAAGGTGATCGTGATCGATGGTCAACAGCCGCGCTTGGATATGGCAATGAAGTGCGGCGCTACGGACACCGTTTCGATGGTTGACTACCCTACAGCTGAGTCGAGAGTGGAACGGGTTCGAGAGCTGACCCACGGTGTTGGTGCCGATATCGTGGTCGAAGTCGTGGGTGTTGCTGCTGCGACTCTGGAA
>VXTA01000022.1:2927-7134 GCA_009837685.1 Chloroflexota bacterium
TATAAGAGTCAGATGCTGCGTCTCTCGAAGGCCTAGACATGGTGCGCTTCAACGGCAAATATGTCGACATTGGGAACATCAGCGGTGGGAGCATCGAGTTTGCCGCACGGAAGATCATTAACAACCAGACTCAGTGGCAGGGTTTGATGCATTACAACCCGTGGATTGTTGAGGCTGCGTTACAGTTCTTGGTTCGTACAAAGGATCGGATGCCGATTGCGAACGTGATTTCGCACAAGTATCCGCTCGAAGAGATTAACGATGCGTTCGAGTTTGCGGAATGGCATGGGCGCGAAGGCGGATCGCCAGCGAACCGCGTCGCGTTGACGATGTGAGATTTGGTGATTCAAGTGGGAACTGTTGTGAGAACTGGGTGATTTATGCCCACCGGCAGAGTTGCAGTCTTCACGACATCAGGAGTTCCGTTTGACATTGTCGAGTTGCCTACGCCTGAAGTTGAACCGGGCGGGTTGCTCGTAAAGAACACGCACGCGGTGATCTGCGGCTCAGACCTGCATGGTTGGCGAGGCGATGGAGATGTTCCGATACCGCTCGTCCGCAAGCTGACCGGTCACGAGTTCACTGGTGTCGTTCATTCTTTGGGTGCAGGAGTTAAGACGGATTCGCTCCGGCGCCCGTTGAGAGAGGGTGATCGCGTGGCGTTTCCGTTCTTCAATCCGTGCAACCGATGCTATTGGTGCACTCGTGGCGAACATCATGCTTGCCGTCATCGCGGTCGGTGGTACACATTGGATGAGCATCCTTACTGCGACGCGGGGATGGCGGACTACTACTATTTGCCGCCAGGACACTACGTTTTCAAGGTGCCGGATGAGTTGCCGACGGATGCCGTTCCGCCAGTCAACTGTGCGTTGTCGCAGGTTTTGTTCGGGTTGGAACGGGCGAAGATGGATTTTGGGGACACGGTGGTTATCCAAGGCGCGGGAGGATTGGGCATTTATGCAACTGCGATCGCCGCGGACAAAGGTGCATCGAGGGTAATTGTTATTGACGGTCAGCAGCCGCGTCTGGATCTAGCGATGAGATGTGGAGCTACCGATACGGTCTCTATGACGGACTATCCGACTCCGGAGTCGCGCGTAGAGCGGATCCGAGAGTTGACGCATGGCGTGGGTGCTGATGTCGTGGTGGAGGTTGTTGGAGTCGCCGCCGCCACGTTGGAGGGATTGGACATGGTGCGTGCTAACGGCAAATACATCGACATCGGGAACATCGGCGGAGGGAGCATCGAATTTCCAACCGTGAAGGTGATCAGCAACCAGACCCAGTGGTTCGGGACGGTGCACTACGACCCTTGGATCATCGAAGAGGCGTTACAGTTTCTGGTGCGGGTTCAGGATCGGATTCCGGTCGCAGATGTTGTTTCGCATAAGTTCCCGTTGGAGCAAATAAACGAAGCGTTCGAGTTTGCTGAGTGGCACGGACGCGAAGGCGGCACGGTCGCCAACCGCGTGGCACTCACGATTTAGAGAAAGAGGTCAAATAATGCCAGTGGGGAAAGTGACGATATTCGATGTTCCCGGAGTTCCCTTCGAGATTGATGAACTGCCCACCCCCGATGTCGAACCGGGCGGGTTGCTAATCAAGAACACGCACGCGGTGATCTGCGGTTCCGACCTGCACATCTGGCGGGGCGATATGTCAACACATTCGAACCGCATTGTCGGTCACGAGTTCACAGGTGTGGTTCACTCTCTCGGCAAGGGCATCGAGACAGACTCGATGCGGCGTCCGCTCAAAGAGGGTGATCGTGTGGCGTTCCCATTCTTTAACCCGTGCAATCGTTGCTACTGGTGCATCCGGGGCGAGTTTCATGCCTGCCCACATCGTTCGAGGCGAAAGGACCTCGACTCATATCCGTATTGCGATGGTGGTTATGCGGATTACTACTATTTGCCACAGGGGCACTACGCGTTCAAGGTGCCGGACGAGTTGCCGAGCGACGCGGTTCCGCCAGTCAACTGTGCCCTATCGCAGGTACTGTTCGGATTGGAAAGAGCAAAGATGGATTTTGGCGATCGAGTCGTGATTCAAGGTGCTGGCGGTTTAGGTATCTACGCTACTGCCGTGGCGGCGGAGAAAGGTGCATCGAGAGTCATCGTCATCGACGGTCAACAGCCGCGTCTTGATTTGGCCATGAAATGCGGAGCGACTGACACGGTTTCTCTGGTCGAATATCCGACGCCTGAGGCGCGCGTCGAGCGAGTAATGGAACTGACCGATGGTATCGGCGCTGATGTAGTGGTCGAGGTCGTTGGAATTGCCGCCGCGGCGTTGGAGGGATTGGATATGGTACGCACGAACGGCAAGTACATTGACATTGGCAATATCGGCGATGGCACGATCACGATACCGGCGTCCAGGGTCATCGGCGGGCAGACGCAGTGGCTAGGCACTACGCACTACGATCCGTGGATCATCGAAGCGGCTTTGCAGTTCCTGGTGCGTGTGCAGGACGATATCCCGATTGCAGATGTGATCTCCCACAAGTATCCGCTTGAGGAAATCAACGACGCTTTCGAGTTTGCAGAGTGGCAAGGGCGTGAAGGCGGGACGACTGCTAATCGTGTTGCGTTGACGATCTAGTGCCGACAAATTCATCAGTGAGGATGACGATTTGTGATTTAGGGATTCCTTTTTGGAATTTCACTGTTTAAGGTCTTGGCGTTTTCTGATTTGCTATCCGCCCAAATTCGGGTAGGATATTGCCTTGCGACAGTTCCATCTACGTGGCGAGTCACTCGATCCGTAGAAGCAGGGGCCTCGTGCCCCCTGAATGGCTCTCACGAGACGGAACTGTCGCAAGTTACCTGCTCATCGGTCGGAAGGGGGCTTTTCAATGAGGCAGAACGATGTTGAGACAGACGTCAAAACAAAAATCGTAGTTCGTGAAAGCCCGTTTCCCTTTACGGTCAAGAAGGCGCTGATTTCAATCGTTGCAAGCCTCGCTTGTACCACATTATTGATGACTTGTGCGGAATCTGAAGCACCGTCCGCAACACCAGAACCCACGGCGGCGCAACAACCTACACCATCGCCAACGCCGGTGCGTCCTACTCCAACGCATACCCCGCGTGCCATAGTGGTGTTTTCCACCCCGACACCACTAGCATCGCCTACTTCTACACCCGAACCTACCCTGACTGTAGAGGGGGAGTATTCAGTTGAAATTCTCAGAGTGATGGACGGCGATACGTTGGAGGTCGAGATTGACGAGATTAAAGTTGAAGGTTTGAAGAACCAAACGGTAAGAATTTTCGGGATTGACACTCCAGAGACGCGAACGACTAACGCTTTCGAAAAGGCTTGTGGCAACTGGTCGAAAAAGCGCGCAAATGACTTTGTCTCATCTGACGGGCAGTACGTTTTGGTGACCGAGTTCGAAGACGGCGGGTTCAGCAGGATTTTGGGTGATATTCGGTCGCCAGAGGGCGTGACGTTGTCGAAGTTCATGTTGGACGAGGGTTTGGCGGTCGAATACGAAGGCGGTACAAGGGATTTTGAGGATCATCGAGAAAATTGCGAAGCGTTGGTCGAGGCAGGACACATCGCAGGACCGGAGACTGAGGCGATAGCCACCGCAAGTGAAGATCCAACGGCAACGCCTGAACCTGCATCCGAAGCAACGGCAACTCAAGAGCCAACCGTTACGCCTGAAGACGATAGGGTTCCATCGCCTGCTGCAACTGAAGAGCCGATAGTAACCGTCGAAAGTGACGAGACCGACGTTACCTATGAAACCTGTGAGGAAGCTGAGGCGGCTGGATTAAAGAGAGAACCCGGCACAGAGGGCCCTGGTTGGGGATTTCCAGTCGAAATCGTAACTGGCGAACGAGATGGTGATGGCGATGGATACGTCTGCGAGGAAAGTGGCTCATCTTCTACTTCACCGAAGGTCGAAGATAGTCCTAAGTCCCCAACTGAACCGACTCCCGTTGCAACCGCTGTTCCTACCGAAGAGGATGAAATCTATCCCAGTTGCGATGCCGCTGAGGAGGCAGGGCTAGAGCGTCGCACTGGTTCAAGTGGGGATGGGCGAGGATTTCCTGCATGGCAAGTCCCGAGTGCGAGAGACGGCGACGGTGATGGCGTGGTTTGTGAGAAATAGATCGTTACCGTTTTGATCTATAGATTCTATCTATGCCGTTTAGGTGACTGGTGTCGTTGAATTGATAGGTTCGCCACG
>VXTA01000073.1 GCA_009837685.1 Chloroflexota bacterium
ATGGTTGCGGCTAGTTCGAACTGATCGATTGGGGTGTCGATGACGCGGCCTTCGGGTAGGTGTCAAGGCCATGAGACTATGGCTGGGACGCGGGATGAGTCTTCGTAGAAGGTCTGCTTCCACCAGAGACCGTGCTCCCCTACCTGCTCGCCGTGGTCGGAGGTGTAGATGATTATGGTGTTTTCCATGTAGCCGTTGGCTTCGAGGGCGTCGAGGATTTCGCCGATGAGCTGGTCGGTGCGGTCGCAGAGTGCCCAGTAAGCGATTCTGGAGCGCATGATTTCTTCGTCGGTGACTTCGACGATGCCAGTGCGCTCTCGCCACCACTGGATGTAGGGGTGGCAGTCCTCGATGGGTTCGGCTGGGACGGTCGGCATGGGGACGCGACCGTCGTATTTGTCGTAGTCGGTAGCGCGGGCGACGAATGGTTGGTGCGGGAGCATGAGGCCGATGGATAGGCAGAGTGGGGAGTCGTCGAGTCCGGAGCGGCGGGTGATGCCTTTGTTGTTGATGTAATCGACCGCGGATTGGGTGACATATTCGTCGTGGACTTCGTATGCGCTCTGACCTCGTCCAGAAGCCTCCAGACTGACGCGAGCCGGTCCAGCGGTGCCGTGCAACTGTCCGTGATCGACCGGCCGCGGACTGCCGGGATAGTTGGGACTGTGGTCGCCGACATAGCGTCGGGAGAAGCCATGGAGTTGGTCGACGCCGTTGTAGTGCATCCTGCCGATTTGGACAGGATCGTATCCCGCCGCGCCTAACGAGTGTGCGTAGGTGGGTACCGCTGAACTCAGGATCTGATCGTTTGTCCAAACCTCGGTCTCAAACGGATATCGGCCCGTAACCAGAGCCGTCCGCGACGGAACGCAGATCGGCGAGCCACAGTACGCGCCGGTGAAGATTGCACCGTTTGCCGCCAATCGGTCGAGATTCGGTGTCTCGACAACCTGATCCCCGTAGGCACCGATGACCGCTGGATTGTGCTGGTCGGACTGAATGTAGATGATGTTGGGGGGTGAGTTTTCAGGCATGGCGGTTCGGCTAGCTGGCGACTGAGGCGCGGTTGGCGATCGGCAGTTCGTCGTAGAGGTAGCAACTTGCGACGCGATCGTCGTTGATCTGGAACGCGGTCGGGTGCTCGTCGTGGCACCTGTCCATGACCTGCGGACAACGATCGGCGAATTTGCATCCGGTAGTTTCACCAGATTCGTCGATTGATAGGACTTCGTCGCCGCCTTCTTCCCATCCGCTATCCGCCCGCATTTGGGGGATCGACTCGACGAGGAGCCGGGTGTAGGGGTGTTTAGGTTCACGGATGACGCGTTCGACGCTACCCTGCTCTACCACTGAGCCTTTGTACATGACTAGGATGTCGTCGCAGATCTGGTAGGCGGTAGTGAGGTCGTGTGTGACGTAGACGACTGATATGCCGAGGTCTCGATTGAGGGTTCGGATCGATTCGAGGATGGTTGCTCGGAGGGATGCGTCGACCATTGAGACGGGTTCGTCGGCGAGGATGATGCGTGGTTTCAGTAGGAGTGCTCGTGCGACCATCATGCGCTGGCGTTGGCCGCCGCTGAGTTGGTGGGGGTAGCGCCCGAGCATTTCGTCGGGGCGCAATCCTACTGTTTCGAGCGCCTCTCTGATCAGTTGGACCCGCTCATCCCTCGAACTCGCAAGCCCGAACTTCTCGATGGCTACGTGGAGGAGATGGTCTGCTTTGTAGAACGGGTTGTAGACCTCGAACGGGTCTTGGAAGATGGGTTGGACTTCGCGTCGGAAATTTCGACGGTCGTTGCCGGACATTCCAGAGACGTCTTGTCCGTCGTAGATGACGTTACCGAACGTGGGTTTGATGACGCCTAGGAGGAGTCTTGCCAAGGTCGTCTTGCCGCTGCCGCTCTCACCTGCCACGGCGGTGATTGTCGGTCGATCTGCAGAAATCGCGAAGGTGACGTCGTCAACCGCTACAGTGACGTTGGATCGGTTGAAGAGTCCGCCGCCGAAGACCTTGGTGACGTTTTGGAGTTCGAGAAGGTTAGACAACTTCACTGCCCGCCATAGCTACGTCGGGATCGAAAAGGTGGCACATGACGTGACGGTTATCGCCAATGTCTGTGTCTTTGGGTTCGAGTTCGTTGCACGGGACTTCGACTGATGGGCACCTCGGGGCGAAGACGCATCCGGGCGGAAGGTCGACCAAGGGAGGCGGGATGCCGGGGATACCTGTGAGGCGTTCGCGTTTTTCTTCGAGATCTGGGACACTGTTGATGAGGAGTTTGGTGTATGGGTGTTTCGGCTCTTCGATGATTTGCTGTACGGTGCCGATGTCGACGAGTTTTCCGGCGTACATGACGCCGATGCGGTCTGCGAATTGGGCGACTAGTCCCATATCGTGCCCGATGAGAATGACTGCGGCGCCAGTGTCACGTTGGACGCGGCTCAACGTCATCATTACCTGGCGTTGAACGACAACGTCCAAGGCGCTGGTAGGTTCGTCGGCGACTATGACCTTGGGGTTCATGCTGGTGCCAGTGGCGATTGCGACGCGCTGCTTCATTCCGCCGCTGAGTTCGTGCGGAAACATTCGGCCAACGTTTTCGCGAAGTCCGACGCGGAGAAGGAGGTCATAGACGTGGCTGCGCAGGTTTTCTTTGGTGTCTTTGATTCCGTGGTCTATGAGGCCGTCGAAGATTTGGTCCTCGATGCGCATCACGGGGTTCAATGCGTTCATCGCAGATTGGGTGACCAATGCGATCTCGGCGAGACGAGCCAAGCGCATCTCTTCGTCGTCGAGCGGGACCAAATCCCTGCCGTCGAGTAGGATCTGCCCACCGTCGATGTAGCCTGGAGCTTTGGTGAGTTTCATCAACGCCATACCAAGGGTTGTTTTGCCACAACCTGATTCGCCGACGAGTGCTAGGCGTTCGCCTTGTTGCAAGGCGAAACTCACGCCGTCTACCGCTTTTACGACCCCTGCTTCGGAGTCGTAATAGACCTTCAGATCTTTGACATCGATTGCCGGCAATGAAGAATCGCCCATGCCAGAGCGACGGAGGTCATCAATAGTCGTCGGCATTTCGGATCGCGTTGATTGCTCGCGATCTGCAACGGCGTTAGTGGTTGTTTCTACTGCCAACTAGAAACGTCTCCGCAAGCGCGGGTTGGCCCATTCGTCCATTCCGCGTGACAGCATGAACAATCCGATGAAGAGGATGACGATGACGACGATTGGAGGCGACCACCACCACCACCATCCGTTGACTAGCGATCCATACCAGATGTTGTGGTAGATCATCATTCCCAAGGTGTTGGAACTGAAGTCGCCGAGGCCAAGTGCTTCGAGTCCGATGGAGGCGAGTATGGCGGATGAGACGGCGAGGACGAAGTTTGCGACGATGAAGGGCATGAGGTTGGGCATCATCTCCTTCAAGATGACTTCTGGGCCGTTCATTCCCGAGAGTCGTGCCATCTCGACGTATGAGCGTTGTTTCATTACTAGGACTTGGGATCGTACGACTCTAGTAGGGCCTAACCATGCAAGCATGGCGATGATGAGAGCAAGTTGAATGAAGGTCATCTCACCTCCTCCGACCTCACGCCAAGCGATGGTGATGATGATCAGGATCAATAGGCCGGGGATCGTCTGCAAGGTATCGACGATGAAGCGGATCGCGGCGTCTAGGATGCCGCCGTAGTAGCCGGCGACGAAGGCGAGGATGGTGCCGACGACGGTGCCGAGCGACCCGGCGATCAAGCCGATCATGATCGTTTGAGGGATCCCTTGAGAGAAGGAAGCTAGGATGTCCTTGCCTAGGCGGTCGGTGCCTAAGAGGTGTTGACGCTCCTCATTGTCGTATGCGAAACAGAGTTCACGGGGGTTTTCGGAGGCGTAGCAGGGATGCGGGTTTTGGAGGGAAGGTCGTTTGTTGGGCGGTGCGAATGCTAGGTCTTTCGCGTCTTCGGGAGCGGTCATCAGGGTTCCGAATGCCCAGAACAGAATGATGATTCCAAGTAACACGAACCCGGCGATGATAGACGGGTTGCGCTTCATGTAGCGCCACAGTCCGGCGGCTTGGTTCAGCGTGTCGGAAGTGGGGCTGCTGGAGGTTGCCAGCGGTTCTGTGGGTGCTGTGGTGGCCATGCCCTATGCAGATGAGTAGCTGATTCTGGGATCAAGCAGGGGGTAGATGACGTCAATCACGAGCATCGCAAAGGCGATGGCTAGGACGATGATGAATACGACGCCTTGGATGACGAAGTAGTCAAATCCTGTGATCGCTTCGTATAGGACTCTGCCAATCCCCGGATAACCGAATATCCGCTCCACCAATATCGCACCGGAAACGACGTGTGGGAGGGTTAATGCCAGCGCGGTTGTCTGAGGCAGTACGGCGTTGCGGACAGCGTAGCGGAAGAAAGCTCTAGCTTTGGTCAGACCTTTGGCTTCTGCTTGCAGCATGTAGTCCTCACCCTGCATTGTGATCATCATTGATCGCATTCCAAGTGCCCAGAAGCCGATCGATGCCAGAACTATGGACAGGGCAGGTAGGAGCGAGTGTTTGAACACCTCCCACAGGAACCCGAAGTCGCTCCAATCTGGCAGTGTCGTAGGCGCGTAGCCACCACCCAACGGGAGCAACTTAGCTTGGAATGCTAAGAGCCAGATCAGTATCAGACCCAGAAGGTAGTAAGGAACAGCGGCAAGGAGAAAGAATGGTGGAAGGATGAGTTCAAATGCTGCTTTGGGTCCGTGCTGCCAAGCCAAAACTGCACCGCCGAGGGTTCCGACAACAAAGGCTAGAAGAGTAGAGGTCACCAGCAAACCGATCGACCACGGCATCGCTTGGTTGATGAGTTCGCTGACGCGGGTAGGGTATTTGGTAATCGATTCTCCGAAATCGAACCTGACGGCCGTTGAGAGATATGTCAGATATTGAAGGACTAACGGACGATCCAATCCGAATTTGGCGTTGTAGGTTTCGATGAGGGCTGCGTAATCTTCGGCTCGCGTCGTCACACCCTCGGCTGCGAGTAACTCAAGGCGGGTGGCAATCGGGTCTTGACCGGTGAATCTGGGGAGAAAGAAGTTGAACGATGTGGCGACGAAAATTACCGCCACGAACATTCCGATCCGTCTCGCCAGATAATCTACGGTCATCTCATTAACACTTCGCCGAATTGCGTCCCGATACGCGCCGATTCCAAGTTAACAGAACTGACCGGCGTGACAGGATGCCAGTCGGGAGATTGCGACTAGTTGCGGCGCCGAAATGATGGGTATTCGCTCCCATCCGACGCCGCAACCAATGTTGCTTCCGCTAAAACGCGGACTATTCCCTGCCGGTACCTTCCAGCTTGCTCAGGATGTACGGGAATCCTGTGTGCGGGTGGATACCGTTCATGTAGGGCTCGTATCCCGGAGCGTCGCCAGGCCAGTTCTCCCAGTAGTACTCGTTACGAGTTACTCGGTTGAAGAACTCTACGAGCGGAACGTCCGGCTGGTCTTCCAACCAAATTCGAAGCGCCTGTTCGGTAAGGTCCAGGACCTTGTCGACATCAGGTTCTTCGGCCATCGACGCCACAACTGAATCGAATTCGGCATTCGAGTACGACCAGCGGTTAGCGCCAGAATCGGTCGTGAACATCAGCAGCGACCGATAGATGTCGCCAGACTGCGAGCCGTTGTGTCCCACGAGCGTGCACTCATAGTCGCCGCCCTTGCCATTTCTGGCCCAGACATCCGGGGGTTGCGCCCAAGACGACTCGATACCGTGCTGCTCAAGCAAAGCGGCAACAACCGGACCAAGGTCTGTGAAGTGTGCCGAACTGATGATGTTGCACTTGACGATTTCGCCATTGGCGTCGGCCCAGAAGCCGTCAGAGTTCTTGGAGTAGCCGGCCTCTGTCATGAGGGCATCGGCACCATCCTTGTCGTACTGACCAACTCCGTACTCTTGCCTCAGAGGCTCCATCGCCTCGTTGACGTGCTTCAGACCAGCGTACTGCGGCCACGGCCAGTCGTTGATTCGGCCTTTATTCAGGTAAGCCTGCGCATTGAGGCGGTCACGATCGATGTACTTGTTGATCGCTTTTCGAACGTCAGCATTGTCGAGGTGCGGCTGCAGGTTGTTCAGGTGCAACGAGATCGGCCACCACGAAACCATGCCGTACTCCCCTTCTGGGTCGCGGCCGGTGTAGGTGGTCGTGTTGGGGTTCTCGCGCAGGATCGTCTCGACGGTGTCCACGCGCAAGTCGTGCGTCTCGTCGATTTGGTTCGTGATCATTGCCTGTGCGAACTGCGTGTCATCGTCAATGTTGTAGAGCACGTAGCGCTCGACTTCTTGGAACGGCACAAATCCGGTGGCGCATCCCCAGTAGTCCTCGCAATTCTTCACGCGGTCCAAGACTCGGCGGAAGTTGTCGGAGTAGGACAATCGCCACGGGCCAGTCGTAACAGGACCAGCACCGTCGTTGTACGCGTCGTACTCGGCCCAGTTCTTGTCATTCCAGACATGCTCCGGAACGATGTAGGTGCCAGAGTCGCCCTTGTAGATCACGACTTCAGCGTGGAATCTCGGCGCCGGGAAATTGAAGTGAACCTTTACTGTCAGGTCGTCAACAATCTCGGCTTCTTTAATGAAGGTCTGGAAGACTCCGCCGCCTCGAACTTCGCTGCCCAATTCGGCGAGGGTGTTGAATGTGTATGCCACGTCCTCGGCGTTGAACTCTTCTCCGTCACTCCATAGCACATCATCGCGCAGGTTGTAGGTCAACTCGGTCGCTGCCGCGTTGTAGGAGAAGTCTTCGGCCAGCCACGGGTAGCTGTTGCCGTTCAAGCTGTCTGCATAGAACAGCGGCTCGTGGAAGAAGATGACACCCTTCTGGTGGGTTCCGCCAAGCGCGTACGGGCTCCACATACGGAGTGCAACGCCGCCGCCGAAGCGGGTACCGACGACAACGGTCTTGTTGCGCGGAACAGCCGAAACGACTTCTCTAACGACTTCGACTTCCTTCTCGACCACAACCGTCTGGACCTCGGTGACAGGCACCT
>VXTA01000206.1 GCA_009837685.1 Chloroflexota bacterium
GCTTCATAGAAAACAACCGCGTTGCCGTCGCACCTATGCGTATCAACATTGGAACGGATTCTTTTTCCGACAATCCCCATCTCGATTACAACGCCTTCTATGGCCTGCTTGCAAATGAGCCCAACCTCTCCGCATGGACCGCCGCCCCCAAACCGGAAGTCTGGCTCGAAGCCATCAACAAAGCTTCCCGGGAATCCGAATCTGTTATTTGCATCACTGTTGCGGCGGGGCTGAGCGCCTCGTACGACTCTGCGAGAGTCGCCGCCAAAACGGCCATCGAATCAAATCCGCGGTTAGATGTCCGAGTGATCGATTCTGGCACAATCTCAGGAGCCTTGAAACTCATGGCGATGGATGTCACACGGGCCGTCGATTTGGGTATGGATGCCGATGAGGTCGAAGAAGTGATACGTGAAAAACGGGCCGGTTTGCGCACTATCGCATTTATGGACGCGCTCGACCGAATGCACCTCATCGCGCGCGTTCCCCAGACCGCTTTGGTGGTATCAAAAAGCCTCAACATTAAACCGGTGGTCACCTACACTCCCGATGGCTTCAAGCTTGTAGCGACTCCGCTTACCACGGGGGCTGCTCAACGAAAGATGCTCAGCACCATCAGTGATGATGTTAAAGATGAACCAACCAAATTCATCGTTCTGCACTCGGGCGCATACGATCGTGCTGTTGAGATTTCGATGGAGATACGTGACCGATTTGACTGCCAGTTCATGAACGTCTCAGATTTCCACCCGTTCGTGGGTTTCTACTCCGGAAAAGGCGCCATCGGTATCGCATGGGAACCGGATTGATCGATCTCCTATGCGGACGGCGAACATCGCGGATTGGTATTCTAGTAAGCGGATTTTTCACGACAAGGTACGCGCTTCCAATGGGTGCGGGACGAGTTGATACCCGAAGTTGGAATTCAAAGACTACGAAATTGAGTCGTCGTTCTACGACGAAATGTTCGAGGTTGACGGTTCGCCGCGTGAGCACTGCGTCGAACTTCACTCGACGCTTACCGATCTGACCCAGCTCGAACTCAGCACCATGCAGGAGCGGGTCACTCGTTCCTTCTATAACGAGGGCATCACGTTCATCGTCTACGGCGACGAAGCCGCTGGTGAGCGCATCATCCCCATCGACTGCGTCCCGCGTGTACTCGCTAACGCGGAATGGCGCCACATCGAATCTGGGTTGGATCAACGGCTGCGTGCACTGAACCTGTTTTTGGAGGATGTCTATAACGAAGCTCGGATAATCGCCGACGGGGTGATACCTGTGGATGTTATTCGCGGCTGCCCTCAATATCGCATAGAGATGCGAGGTCTATCTGCACCATATGGTGCTTGGGTCGCGGTCTGTGGCACCGACCTTGTCCGCACCAACGACGGCTTTCGCGTTCTCGAGGACAATCTCCGGGTCCCGTCTGGTGTCTCCTATATGATCGCGACTCGGAAAGCGGTTAAGGCAAACCTGCGAAATGCTTATCGCAGGTCGCAGGTGTTGGACGTTGAGCATTACGGCAAGCTGTTGTTGAGGACTCTCCGTGACATCGCCCCTCCTGGCGTGTCAGACCCTACGATAGCGCTGTTGACCCCCGGTGTTTACAACTCGGCGTTCTACGAACACATGTTTCTCGCCAGCGAGCTAGACGCCGAGCTTGTTGAAGGCCGCGATCTCATCGTCAACGACGGTTACGTGTACATGCGCACAACCTCAGGCTTGCGCCGGGTCGATGTCATATACCGGCGCGTCGATGACGACTTCATCGACCCACTCGTCTTTCGTCCCGACTCATACCTCGGAGTACCGGGGCTGCTCCATGCGTATCGCCTTGGCAACGTTACTTTGGCAAACGCGCCCGGGACTGGCGTCGCTGATGACAAGAGTGTGTACGCATACGTTCCTGACATCATCCGCTACTACTTGAGCGAAGAGCCTATTCTGGCGAATGTCCAAACCAATCTCTGTCGTCAACCTGAAGGACTCGAATACACGCTCGACAATCTTGAGAACCTGGTAGTCAAGCAAGTCGGGGGCTCTGGCGGTTATGGAATGTTGATTGGACCACACGCAACGCCAGATGAGCGAGATGCGTTCGCCCAAGAGATTCGATCCGCCCCTGACAACTACATTTCGCAGCCGGTCCTTGACCTTTCACGTGCGCCGTGTCTGATCGAAAACGAGTTTGAGCCCCGTCACGTTGACCTTCGGCCATTCATCTTACGGGGACATGAGACTCGAATAGTTCCGGGCGGGCTTTGCCGCATCGCACTGCCCCGCGGCAGTTTGGTCGTCAACTCGAGCCAAGGCGGGGGCGCAAAAGACATCTGGGTACTTCCGACGTAATACGAATGCTTTCCAGCAGCGCAAGTGGAATCTACTGGATGGCACGCTACATGGAGCGTGCCGGCTTTATGTGCCGTCTCCTGCACATTCAGTCTGAAGCGCTAGTCGATCGGCCCATCGCCGAAATCGAATTCGGATGGCGACGAATTTACACCGCAATCGATCGCAGCCCTCTTGGCGGAATCCAAGGAGCAGGTCCCGAAGACGACTACACATTAGTAGATGCGTACCTACTCACCGATGAACTCACATTCGTTCGTGAAAACCCAGAATCGATCCTTAGCTGCCTCGAGCGCGGCCGCGAAAACGCACGCCAGATCCGAAACTGCGTAAGCGAACAGATGTGGACTGCGCTGAATACCGAGTTTCTCCGCATCCGCGACATCAAATTAACCGACATCTGGCTTACTTCGCCAGGTAGCTTCTACGCCGAATTGTTAGCAGGAATCGATCGTTTCACTGGTGTCGCAACTGCAACGATGTACCGAGACGAGGGATGGCACTTCTTCCGGGTCGGCCAATTCATCGAACGCGTGCAGTTCAGTTGCTCTCTTCTCCTTACACAGACGCGATTAGAACTCCAATACGGCGAACTCGCCGAAGCAAGTTGGCGAAGTCTGCTGCGGATTTTCCACGCCTCTGGTGCTTACGACCGAACCTACAGCATTGAAATCCAACCCGAATTGGTGCTCGATCTTCTCGTCACCGACAGACGCATACCTGAATCATTGCTCAGATCCGTCGACCGCACTACGCAAGAACTTTCATCTCTTGGCGACGGACCAAACGCAGCGACGAGCGGCGCGTTGCGCAGACTCGCCGGACGCCTCGGCGCACTTCTCCGTTACGACTGGCCAGATCGCGATGATCGCGAAGAGGTATTGCGTCAAGTCTTGACTTACTCACGACAACTACACGACCACTTGTCTGAAACTTACTTCGAATACGCCATTCAAGGCGTACCTAGGAGCGATGTGCGATGACCGAGATGGTCCGATACGCCATCGAGCACATCTCGCGCTTCTTGTACAGCAAAACGGTTGCGCGTTCGGCTATGTGGCTCTGCCTGCAACCACGCAGCGACTTCGATCAACACGTCCGGCGTTTCGAAGCGGTTACCGATCCAAGCGTCGCGTTAAGTCCCGAAACTGACCCCTTCGGCAACAACAAGCACGTTATAACTGTCAACTTCGAACATAACTCTTTGTCCATCACCACTCGGTCTGAAGTCGACAATATCACCGCTACTCGTTTGCCAACCGCTCTAGGGCCCGGCGCCTGGGAAGAGATCGATTCGTGGACCAACTCCTTCGAGCACTGGGACTTCACGCACGAGAGCGCATTGACGCGAAATTCACCAGCGCTCGAAAATTTCGTATCCCGACATCGAATCGGTTCCGGCTCCGATCCTGTTGAATCGTTGCTCCGCCTCGGTGATACCCTGCACCGCAACTTCGAATACGCCCCTGGCGCAACGACTGCCGAATCCACGATTGAAGACATCCTCACAACGAAACGCGGAGTGTGCCAAGACTACGCGCACGTGATGATCGCCATCGCCCGTTCCTGGGGAATCCCGACTCGCTACGTTTCTGGTTACATGCACGTTACCGGCCTACGTGGCGAAATTGTGCCCGAGTCGGCGACCCACGCGTGGGTGGAATGTCTGCTTCCTGACCTCGGATGGTTCGGATTCGACCCTACCAACGCTGGCATTGCCGATGAAAGGCACGTCCGCATCGCGGTGGGCAGAGACTATCTGGATGTCTCACCCACCAGAGGCGTCTTGATCGATGGTCAACCTTCAACCCTTTAAGCCAACGTCAAGATGCAAGTGATCCCCTACACCACCAGTTAGGTCATCCCTCTCAACACTCCGCGATTTTGAGAGACTAATCGCCTATGGATGAAGCCTCATTTGGGCGCATATAAGACGACGTGACTTCATACTGCCAAGATCACTTCACGCATGTGAATCGTCCGCAGCAGGATAGAACTGGGCACAATAGGCTCGATAAGGCATGATCTCTCCGTCGGAGCGGCAGAGACGCGGGCGAGACCGGTACCGTGCGCGGCTCCAGATCACTACATCCTGCTGAACGTCATGACGTTGCTGCAAGGCGATGAACTTGTTCATTATCGGGGCGCGCAGCCTTGTTGGGAGAAACCCCAGCCCTACAACCCAACGCTTTGGTTTGCGTATTTCGCGCACCTGCGATACCAGCGTCATGTCGATGAGCGTACCATCAACTGGCGTTGCTAACACCCACAAACGCGCGTCCATTCCGACGGAGTGCTCGCGTATCTCCACGAACGAGTAGCCCAGTCCAAAGATACTGGTACGCGCAGTTACGTTAAAGATAAGGTTCGCAATTCCGGCGATCTTCTGGGTGCGTCTGAAGTCGAAGTTGCTCATGAGCCGATGCCCCTCAATCGACAACCGTTCGACGCGGACCACGTTATCGTACCCGTGGACGTAATTGAGGTGTCCTAAATCCACCGAATTCTCAGTCGTATCTTGGGGATGTCCGGGAAAGCGTACGGTGCTGATCTCGAAGTCGCACCAACCATCTTGCTCTAGCACTTCGATTGGCAGGGTCCATTGTGGCACCCGCCCTTCGACACCCCACCAAGCAAAGATCAGGCCGGCAATTTCATGCGTCTCGAAGACTCGCAACCTTGCGGTTTTGGGCGGGTCGGCATAGGGAGTGGCGACACACTGGCCAGTCGCATCGAACTCGTAGCCATGAAAAGGACAGACGAGTCGACCACTGCAAATGCGTCCCCCGGCGGCAGGTCCCAGATCAGAGCCAAGGTGCGGACAAAAAGCATCAGCGACACAGACGCGCTCATTATCGTCACACCATACGACGATCTCTTCCCCCATCCAGGTTTTTCGGATGAGCTTGGCTTTGAGCAGTTCCTGACGGCTTGCTACGAAGTACCAACCTTCGGGGAACGGTGAAGGCTCCGCGTAAATCGTGGTCTCACGACTTTGGTTTGACATCGATCGACGCTCCTTATCATCTAGATTCTCGAGTTAACGGCTCGCTTGATGACAAAGCACCCGATTGGGGAGACCAAGGTAGCAACGTTGACACCACACAGCACCTTGGCGCTTTCGTCACGTCACACTTCAAAACGATTACTTCATTCTAAACAGCACATAGCCTCACTTAGAATCGAAGGTCATGGCAACTGGTGGTAGAAGGACCGAACCACGCCGTATTGCTATTGTCGGTGGCGGAATTTCGGGGCTAGGGGCGGCTTGGGCACTGCATCATCACCCAGACAAGTTCGATTTCAGACTGTTCGAGGCACAAGATCGGATTGGCGGAAATGCAGTCACCGTCGATATGCCTCAGGATGACGGCACTTCGATTCCCTTTGACATTTCAGTCACGGCTTTGATCCCATCGGTATATCACCACATCCTGTTGTTGATGAAAAAGTTCGACATCGCAGTACTGGATACCAGATTCAGCTACAGCGTGAAATACCGTGGCCGTGTCTACGCACACGATTTGGACTCTGACATCAGAGAAGACCTGGAACTTGAGATCGCTAAGTTTCAACGCGTCCTAAAGCGTCTGAAATGGTTTGGCTGGCTGAGTCGTTCCCGGTCGAAGTTTTTGAACTTCATCAACCCTTTCAACTACATCAGCATGGGTACGGTTCTGAATCTAGCGGGGTTTTCGGGCGACTTCAGGTACAAGGTGCTGAAGCCGATGTTCGTCAACTTCCTCATGGCAACAAATGTGTTCGATATGCCGGCTTCACTCTTTGCGAGGTATCTCGAATTCTTCGATATCGAAACCTCTACCCCCATGCAGACATGGGACCAGGGAACGCGACGTATCTACGAAAAGCTGACAACCGATTTCCGGGACAAGGTATACCTGAATCGCCCAGTTCGAAAGGTGTATCGCCAACCATCTCACGTAGTCGTAGAGGACGAAGCTGGTTTACAGGAGATGTTCGACGACGTGATCTTCGCGTGCAATGCGAACCAAACGCTGATGATCCTAGATAAACCCACTTTTCTAGAGCGTTACATTCTCTCGTCGGTACGTTACGAGAGCGAACTTCACAACCATACCATCGTTCATTCCGACTCCTCGATCCTTCCGGATAACGAAGCGAAACCCTTAGAGATGCGGAGCACTCATACTGAACAATATGGCTCCAGACCGGACAACTACGAAATCACCTACATCATGCATAACCAGCAGCCATGGGCCAATCGGTCAGACAAGTCCTGTCTGGTGACTTACAACCCCATCAATGAAATTGATGAAGAAAAGATCATTGAGAGGCGATGGTTCCAACACATCGTGCACGACGTGCGCCATGTTACGTTGCTCCTTCCCTTATTCGGACGAATTCAAGGGAAGCGTAATACTTGGCACTGCGGCGCGCACACGCTGGTAAACAGCCAAGAAACCTGCTTTGTCAGCGGTCTAGCCACTGCAAGACAACTCGGCGCGGACTATCCCTTCGATGACCCCGAAGCGAGGCGCATGTTCAATTACTACGGAAGCATCATGTACGGTTGGCGTTTCAGAAAAGCCAAGGGCTGAAAATCGCTCTGCGGCTGTGCTAAAGAGCCTTTTGGATAGCTATTGATATGTTGCATCATAAAGATGTGCTAATCTTCATCCTCAAAGGAGCATCCCGGTGACA
>VXTA01000152.1 GCA_009837685.1 Chloroflexota bacterium
GTTCTAAATTCCACTTCCAAACACAAACCCATTTCCTACGAAATCAGACTCTCACACCCAACACGCGCTGACACTCGATCCATCCCCTACATCCACCCTACGAATGACACCGCAAAACCCTCTCACTGCGAACATGCCGCTCCAGCGGCAATTTCGCGGCATGAGCGGCATGAACCGATCTACAAAATCTGGTCCAAAAACAGCTGCGTCCGCGCCTCAGTCGGATTCGTGAAGATGTGGTCAGGAGTGTCGATTTCCACCAATTGACCCTCGTCAAACATCGCCATCCGGTCAGCAACCTCCCTCGCAAAGCCCATTTCGTGCGTTACGCACAGCATCGTCATCCCCGTATCAGCCAGCTCCCGCATAACGTCGAGTACTTCCTTAATCATCTCCGGATCCAGCGCCGAAGTCGGCTCATCAAACAACATAATTTCGGGCTGCATCGCTAATGCCCGTGCGATAGCAACGCGCTGTTGCTGACCGCCAGAAAGCTCCGCCGGGTACTTTTCGGCCTGTTCGGGGATGCCGACACGTTCGAGTAGCGACATCGCCAATTCGTCGGCCTCAGCCTTCGGCAAGTGTCGGACTCGTTGCGGTGCGAGCGTGATATTGCTCATTACGGAAAGATGCGGGAACAGATTGAACTGCTGAAATACCATCCCAACCTCGCGTCGGATAGCGTCGAGGTTGCGGAGATCGTTGGTCATCTCGATCCCATCCACCACGATCTTGCCCTGCTGGTGCTCCTCGAGTCGGTTAATCATGCGTATGAATGTCGACTTCCCGGAGCCGGAAGGTCCGAAGATGACAACCACCTCTCCCCTCTTCACCGACATCGTGACATCGTTGACAGCACAGAAGTCTCCGAACCACTTGTAGACGTTCTCGCAGACGATGATGTCGTCACGGTCTTCGAGTGGGATTTTGCGGATGTCAGGATTGGTTACGGTCGTTTCTTCGAGGGAGGTAGTCATGGTGGTTTTCCTTGCTGGGTCACCCTCACCCTAGCCCTCTCCCATCGAGGGAGAGGGGATTATCGGCGACGGTTTGGTTAACTAGCGGCGGCCTACTCCTAGGGCTCTTTCTATGCGTCGGGAGATGTATGACATTGCGAAGGTGAAGATCCAGAAGACGGCGGCTATGAAGATGTAGACTTCGTGTCCGTCGTCGACGAAATCGAGGTTTCCTTGGATGGTTACTCGGCCCATTTCGACGAGGTCGAGCATGCCGATGATGAAGACTAGTGATGTGTCTTTGAAGAGGGATATGGCCTGCCCTACTATGGCTGGGATGATGTTTCGGAGTCCCTGCGGAAGGGTGATCAATACTGTGGTCTGCCATCCGCGGAGTCCGAGGGCGTGTGCGGCTTCGGTCTGACCGGTAGCGACGGCTGCCATGCCGCCACGGACGTTCTCGGCCATGTAGGCAGAGCTGAATAGCGTGATCGTGATCATGGCGAGGTATAGCTCGTCAATGCTCACGGTCTCGGGGAATGTGAGTGGAAGGATGTGTCGGGACATGAACAGCAGCGTGATGAGGGGCACGCCGCGGATGACTTCGATGAAGAAGACGCAGAAGTATTTGAGGAACGGTAGCTGGCTACGACGTCCGAGGGCTAGCGCGATGCCGATGGGTATCGAGCATACGATGCCGATTACAGCGAGGAGGAGGTTGAGGGTCAGTCCGCCGAGGTCTTGAGTGGCAACGGGATCAAGTCCGGGGATGTAACTCGTTCCGATAACAAGGACGGCAGAGACGATGAAGAATACGACGGATAGGATGAGGAAGTTTCGGAAGGTTCCGATGGAATGGATAGTGGCGAGTCCGTAACCGATGGCAACGGCGACGAAGTTGATTATGAAGAGGAGGTTTACGAGGAGGTCAGGCGGATCGGCGACGCCGTATGAGAGGACGTATGCGTTGTTGGCGGTCTGTTGAGAATCGATGCGGATGTAGTAGGTGCCAGGATCGATAGTGGTGGTGATGGAGTCGTCGGAAGTGCCGGAGTTGTCGCTGGATTGGATGACTGCGCCGTTGGAGTCTTCGAGGAAGAGGTTGGCGTTTGCGTCTTGTTGGGCGAGGATGGTTTTGAACTTCATCGCCTCGGCGATGGTGAAGCTGTAGTAGTCTGAGCGGTCTTCGTCGCCGTCTAGGGTTCCTGCGAGGTATGAGGTGCCGGTGAGGGTAGTGATGTCTTTTTGGTCGATAGCGTTTGCACGATCAGCGTCCGAGATGTCGCGGTTCTTTTCCCTGAGGGATACCGGCGGCGGATCAGGTGCAACGGTGGAGTCGTATCTGGGTGCTCCGAGGTCGACGCCGAGGTATGGGAGGGAACCGGCGAGGAGAGTGACAATGATGAGTGCGATGGCGAAGCCACGGGCTATTCCGCCCCAGAGTCGCCATGCCATTCCAAGCAGGATGCTGACGAGCAACAACGCGGTCTCAGGTCGCCAGTAGAACTCTTGCGGGTAGCGCCCGATGACGTATAGCGGAACGCGGGAAGTTACGACTTCCCAGCTGGCGGTGATGAAAACCCAGTTGATGGACTGGAAGATGGCGAGCGCGACGATGGCGCCTAGGACGATGGTTATGATGCCGTCGGTGGGCGAGCTGAAGAGATTGGCTCGGATCCATCCAGGCACGCCGACGGTCATCGCTGGCGGCGCGGGGTTTGGTCTTGTGGACTGCTGGTTCATTGATGATTAGCTATCCGACGCCGGCGTATCTGGTGATGCGGTTGTAGATGTTTCCGACAAGCGAGTAGAAGAGGCTCATCGCGAGGTATGTGACCATGACCATGCCGATGAGGGAGATTGCAGGTGCGATCTGGGTCATAGTGGTGGATACGCTGACGAGGTCGGGGTATCCAATGGCGGCAGCGAGCGATGAGTTCTTAGTGAGGTTTAGATACTGGCTGATTAGCGGTGGGATGATGACGCGTAGAGCCTGTGGGAAGATGACGAAACGTAGGGAGTTGTTGGTGTTGAGTCCTAGGGATCGTGCAGCTTCGGTTTGGCCGCGGTTGACGGCCTGGATTCCGGCGCGGACGATCTCGGCGATGAATGCAGAGGTGTAGACGACGAGTCCAATGAGTAGAGCGAAGAAGCTACCGGACCATCGGGCTCCGCCTTGCAGTCGTCCGAAGGGGCCTTCTTGTCGTTCGGGCACTACGAGTTCGAGCGGGGTGAATATGATGAGTCCGATGATGGTGACGACGAAGATGATGATGAATCCGGCGATTATGGGGTAGCTCGATTTGCCGGTTTCGATTTCTCTACGGTTGAGGACGTTGTAGGCGACGATGGCGGCTAGGATTCCGACAGCGGTCAGAATGGCCCATGGCCAGAAACCGCCTAGGGGGGTTGCCCATGGCAAGTAGAAGCCGCTGTTGTTGAGGTAGAAGGCGTCGAAGAATACGTATCCTTCGCGGACGTTTGGGAGTTCGAGGATGATGAGGAACCAGAAGAGGAGCTGGATCAGGAGCGGGATATTGCGGAAGGTGTCGATGTATACGAGTGCTAGCCGACTGAGGAGCCAGTTTGATGAGAGTCGTGAGACACCGATGATGATGCCGAGCATGGTGGCAAGGACAACCCCGAGGACCGATGCTTTGACAGTGTTGAGTGCGGCGACGGTGAAGCCGTAGAGGTAGGACTCGGAGGGATCGTAATCGATGACGGATTCGCCGATTGGGATCTGAGCGGCTTCGTCTAGGAAGCTGAATCCGAAGGGTATCTCGCGGTCTTGTATCTCGTTTGCAACGTTGAAAATGAATCCGGAGACGATAGCGATGACAACGATTGCAGAGATGATCTGGACAACCCACTGGATGAAGACGACGTTTCGCCACAGGGGGATGCCGCCGGGGTATAGGATGCTCTGCACTGCTGGTATCTCGTTAACGCGTCGTGATGCACAAGACGACTTTGGTGTAGTTTAACCGCGTAACAAAAGAAAGGGGGATGCACACGCATCCCCCTTTGAGTTGGTCGGTTTGACCGGGTTCTAGCGCAGCGGTGCTGCGTAGATTTGACCGCCCTTGGGGCAGTCGGTACAAGGAGCGTTAGACCAAAGAGCGTTGCGACCGTTCTCCCTGGGGAGGTCGATGCCGTCGGGCCCGAGGTTGCGGTCGTAGATCTCGCCGTAGTTTCCGACGGCCTCAATCACGTCCTGCATGAAGGTGGCGTCTAGCCCGAGGGCCTCTTGACCGATCGTTCCTTCGGCACCGAGCAGTCTCTTGGCTTTTGCGTTGTCGCCAGCGGCAACGGAGCTAACGTTTCCGCTGTTGATGCCGTAGGCTTCGGCATAGATCAAGCCGGACATGACGGTCTTGACGATGTCGAACCACTGGTCATCGCCGTGTGGAACGACTGGTCCGAGGGGCTCTTCGGAGATGGTCTCCGGGAGGATGACGTGGTCATCGGGGTTCGGGAGTGCGGTCCTGAGGGCTGCCAGCTGCGAGCGGTCGTTGGTGAAGACGTCGCATTGGCCGGACTCGTATGCGTCAAGCACAACGTCGGTGTCCTCGAAGACGTTGGGGTTGTATTCGAATTCGTTCTGTCGGAAGAAGTCTGCCATGTTGAGCTCGGTGGTGGTACCGCTAGTGACACAAACGGCTGCGCCGTCGAGTTCGTAGGCGGATGTGACGCCGAGGTCGGCCGGGACCATGAAGCCCTGTCCGTCGTAGAACATGGTCTGAGCGTAGTTGCCCCACTGTGCGTCACGGCTG
Organism: Chloroflexota bacterium; assembly: GCA_009837685.1. Lineage (GTDB taxonomy): Bacteria > Chloroflexota > Dehalococcoidia > Lucifugimonadales > Lucifugimonadaceae > Bin127. Next base: position 4,733 of record VXTA01000152.1, read on the forward strand.
GTGGTCCAGGTGACGGTTCGGACAAGCATGTCGACTTCACCGGACTGGATGGTCGGGCCACGCTCAGCAGCGGTGATGTACTGGATCTCGATCGCTTCAGGGTCGCCTAGGACAGCGGTTGCGAGTGCTCGGCAGAGGTCGATGTCGAAGCCGACGTTTCGTCCGGCGTCGTCTAGAGAGCCGTATCCTGGAACGTCGTTACGGCTGGCGCAGATGACATGTCCACGGTCTTGGACCTGGGCGAGTCGACCGCCGGTGTCTTCCATCATTGCTTCATCGGCCATCATTTTGGCGTCTTCGGCCATTTTGTTGGCCTCGTCAGCGCGGGCTTCGGCAGCATCCGCTCGTGCGTTAGCGTCACTAAGTGCCGACTGTGCTGCTGAAGCGGTAGCTTGCGCGTTCTGGAGATCGGCGTCGGTTGGTCCCGAGTCATCGGTACAGGCGCTGAAAGCGACTGCGAAGACCGATACCATCGCGAGCATTGCGATCAGCAGTTTTGTTTTCATGTGGTGTGTGTCCCTTCCGTTTTTTGCTTCGCGAGCAATGTTATCAGAAAGCAATGTTATCAGAAACATATCGATGCACGCTTATGGAATCAAGTTTACGCGAAGTGAGGGTTAATCAGTGATACATGGTCGCGAAATAATCGCTGGCTGATTAGACGAGGCGAATCGAGCGTTCCCTGCTTTGGTGGAAAGGGGCATCGGCGGTAACTTCGCGCAGTATTGAGAAGGTCAAGCGAGTTGGGAAACGAACATTACCGTAATGGTGCGGCGTATATCTGGCCGCCATTGATCCATAGGTCGTTGCGGCCCTTACGTGGGAGTCCGATCCCGTCGGTACCGAGGTTGCGCTCGTAGATTTCCCCGTAGTTTCCCACTTGTTTGATCACGTCTTGCATGAATGTCTTTTCGAGGCCGAGAGCTTCTTGGCCAAAGTCGCCTTCGGATCCGAGCAGTCTTTTCGCCTTGACATTGTCGCCAGCGGCCATGACATCGACATTGGTGCTGTCGATACCGTATGCCTCGGCGTAGATGATTCCCGCCATGACGATCTTGACGACGTCGAACCAGGCTTCGTCGCCGTGGGGGATGACGGGGGTCAACGGTTCTTCGTAGACGATTTCGGGGAGGATTAAGTGTTCGTCCGGGTTGGGAAGCGTCGTCAACAGCGAGGCCAACGCCGATCGGTCAGTGGTAAACGCGTCGCACTGCCCTGCTGTGTAGGAGTCGAAAGCGACATCCGATTGTTCGAAGACTGTTGGGGAGTAGCCCAAATTGTTCTGACGGAAGTAATCAGCCAGATTCAGCTCTGTGGTGGTTCCGGCAGTTACACACACCGCGGCACCACCCAGTTGGAGCGCGGACGTTACGCCAGATGCTTTCGTCGCCATGAACCCCTGTCCGTCGTAGAACATGACGGGCGCGAAGTTGCCCCAAGCTACGTCGCGAGTCGATGTCCATGTGGTTGTGAGGTTCATGAGGTCGATCTCGCCGGATTGCAACGCGGGGCCGCGTTCAACGAGGTCAGTGAACCTGAACTCGACGGCATCGGCATCGCCGAGTACGGCGGCGGCTACGGCTCGGCAGAGGTCTACATCGAAGCCGACGCTCTGCCCTGATGCGTCGAGCGAGTGAAATCCGGGGGTGTCGTTGCCGGTGGAGCAGACGACATCGCCGCGTTCTTTGATGACGGCTAGGCGGTTAGCGGACTTTTCGGCTTGATCGGCACGTTGGATGGCTGCGTCTCGTTCCGATATGGCATCGTTGTGAGCGATGATCGCGGCTTCGGCAGTGGATTGGGCGCGTTCAACGGCGATCTCATTGGCACCGCTGTCGGAGGTGCAGGCGGTAAAGAGGATGGTTGCGGCGGTGAGTGTAAGGATGGTTGCGAGGGCGTGTTTCATGGCATGGTTCGGCTGAGTTGTTTCAGTCATTGATTGGCACAAAACCTAGCAAGGTTGCGATGTTTTCGATGACTTCATCTACCAAATTTGGAGGTGCAGTGCCGATGTGTTGACCGTAACGGGCTCTCCAATCCATGCTTTTGACCTGATCAGACAGGATGACACCTGAAATACCGGCCACAGATCGCAGGGGGACTTCGAAATCGTATCCGCCTACACGGCTGGATATCGGACATAGGATCGCAAGACCCCGAGGTAAGTTATAAGACTTCGGGCTCAACACGAGCGCCGGACGACGTCCTGACTGTTCGTGTCCGGCTTGGGGCATGAATTCGAGCCAAATTAGGTCGCCACGATCCGGCACAAATTCACCGTTTACCAAATCTCTTTA
>VXTA01000292.1 GCA_009837685.1 Chloroflexota bacterium
GTCCAGGGGCGACGGCGTTGACGCGTACTCCGAAGGATGCCACCTCGGTGGCAAGGCATCTGGTCATGAAGTGGATGGCAGCTTTGGCGGTTAGATACGGAAGGTAGTCGTTGTAAGGTGTTTCTTCGGCGGCCCAATCTCCGAACATGATGATGTGCCCGCGGTTTGGGCCGGGATTTCGACGCATCTGTCGCGCGGCGTGTACGCCTAGCAGATAGGAGCCTTTTGCGGTAGCCATCGCGCGATCCCACGCGGCGCCATCAAGTTCGTTGAACGGTGCGTAGGGGTAGTCCGAGGCGAGGTTTACTACATAGTCGAGTCCCCCAAGAGCGCCGACGGTTTCCAACACCGCTCCGCGAACCTGATGCTCGTCGCTGAGATCGGCTTGGATCAATGCGGTATCGACAGAGGAAATGGAGGCGGCGAGAAGTTGGGCTTCTTCGGCGCTATTACGATATGCGATGGCTAGGTTGATGCCGTCTCTTGCTAGGCGTCGGGCGACGATCTGGCCTACGCGTTTTGCGCCTACGATGAGCGCAGCTTTGGGTCTGTCGGACTGCATTGGATCAGGTTGATGGTCGAATCTGGGGGCGAATTGTATGCGTGGTGTTGATGGCGGAGGGGACAGGATTCGAACCTGCGGTCACCGTGAGGTGACACTGGTTTTCAAAACCAGCGCATTAAACCGCTCTGCCACCCCTCCGTTGAGTTCGATGGGGGTGTGATGTCTTGATTCTAATGCTGGCAGGCGGGGCAATAGTAAGCGGTTCTTCCGGCTATTCGTCGGGATGTGACGAGTTGGTTGCAGGCGGGGCATCGCGATGTTGAATTGCGGGTGATCCTCATGCGCTCATCATAGGCATCAACGACGTATGGGCTGCCGTCTTCGCTGGGATGGGTAGAAATGAATTCGATGGCATGCTCAAGCACTACGATAATGTTGGAGTGAAGATGTTGTAGGCGTGCGGCGCTTATTCGGTTGCAGCGTCGAAGAGGAGAGATGCCTGTGCGATGGAGCGCTTCGTCAGCGTAGATATTGCCTACTCCGGCGATGAGCGACTGGTCGAGGAGCGTGGGCTTGATGCGCGATCGTTTGACGCGGAGGCGCTCAACGAACTCTGCTGGTGATAAATCCCAAGGATCAGGTGCTAGTCGAGGGAATGCCATGGACGCTTCCGGAACTGCCCAAATTCTCGCCCATCTTCGGGAGTCGTTCAGTTCGATTCGTCGATTGTCGTCGAGGAAGATTGCGGCTCTGCGGTACCGAACGGGGCCTTCGTTCGGGTTGCGGATGTGGAGTGAGCCGGTCATCCCCATGTGCAAGACAAGATGAGATGTAGTATCGAGATCGTCGGAAAGAGTGGCGATGAGGTATTTTCCTCGACGGCCTAAGGCGGAGATGCGCTTGTGTGAGACGCGATTGGCGAAGGTCTCGATGTCTGATACCGGAGCGGCGATGGAGTCTGACCATCCAACTTCTACACGCTCGATACACCTTCCACTGACATCGCTTGATACCAAGTATCGTCGGATGGATTCGACTTCTGGGAGTTCGGGCATGTGGCATTGATGGGAATGGTTATGGGTGATGGGCAAAATTGGTTTTGCCGTTGATCGGGTTTTAGTCACCCGCTGAAAGGTGCGGAAATGTTCTGGGGTAGCAGTCGCGGGGTTTGATGCTGGGTTGGTGGTTGTTTGGCGAGCAGCACGGTGGGGCGGTATCATTCGACGGCGAATCGGTTAGGCATCTCCGGCGGATTGGCGCGCATTGCGGCGAGGTCTTGGGTGAAATCTACGGATCCCGGTTTCGGGTCTGATTCGGCGGAAGGGGAACCGGTGGCGAGATAACCAAAATAAGTAAGGTCGTAGTCCCACATTTCGTATTCCGCCCTCGTTTTGATGTCGTACGCCGAACAAAGTCCAACATCCGGCCCGTCGGTACCCCAATAGGCCTGATGAGGCAGTGTGTAGCCGAGGTGGAACCAATCGTTTATAGAGTTCGGCAAATGCCCGACATAAATGAGACTATCGAAGTAAAGGACCCTGCCCTGTGTGGATTCTGCGTTACGCATGCATGCGGAGTGAAAGAGGCGGATCAGGGACCGCCAAATCTGGTTCCGTGCCCATATCTCGTCTTGAGTCAACAGGTATTCGAATGCGTACGACGGCGGATGATCCTCAAACATTACGATCAGTCTTTCTCTGTCGTACTCCGGTGAGTGCCTCGCCGGATAGAGGTCCACAAAACCGCATTTGTCTTGGAGCCGGTTTCCCTGGGAGTAGTAATAATCGTTGTGATTGTCGGAATAGCATTCTCTGAATTTGTTTCCCTTGAAGATGTAGCGGGTATGCGTTTCCCTCATCCGTTTGGACCTGATGGCCATCGCCGTTAATGGGTCGGGTCGGCACTCGTCGGCCCCACGCTCGATACCGAAAAAACCGCGCAAGTGGTCATTGACATCGTGAGACACCGAGAACGTGCGGTTGTCGCAGTAAGCAGCGGCGACTTCGACCGCTTCCATGACGAAATCCTCGGGGATTTCAATGTCACGGACGTAATCGACATCGCGGACATCCACCGTCGGCGTTGGCGCAGGAGTCGGGACCGGGGTTGCCGACGGTATCGGTGTCGAAGTGACCTCGACCGTGACGGGAATCTCCCTAGTCACCTCGACCTCGCGAGTCACCTCGATCTCACGGGTCACCTCGCGGGTGACCTTGACAGGAACTTTAATTTCCCGTGTCGCCTCGACCTCTCGTGTGACTTCAACCTCGCGCGTGATCTGGATTTCCACGACCCTTGCGGATTCAGCTTCGGACGCAGAACACGCGAACGCGCCCAACATCAGAGCCACTAAAATCACTGCTGTCAATCCGAGGCTTCGCATCTTCGTTTTGGAACTAAATGCGTTTTACCCGTCTTCCCGATTAGGGTACCGCCATTCGCATTTCTTACATCGCAAGACGTTCGCCATGATCCTCTGGGCAACATTCAGTGCTTCGTGGTAGGTGTCATGAGGCCCGTTCCATCGGTCAGTGTCGAAACTCCCGTCTAAGCGTATGCTTCGTTGCACCTTATCGGCTGCCTGACACCATTCGTGGTGTATCCGAATGTACGGCACCGGATCACCAACGTCGTTCTTGTAGAGCCAGTAAGCATCTTCTGTTGTCATCTCTACTCGTCCTGTTTGAGGTATCGCCATTCGTCCCGCCGATTTGCCCGCCCTAGTCATCTTAACCCTCTCCCCTCGGCGGGAGAAGGGAGCTGTGCATTGTTGATGATGGTGTCAGTTGGTGATATGCGGTTGTGCGGGTCACAGACCCGCACCTACCGGCCGCTTCGGACACCAGGGATTATTGCTGTCTTACTGGAGGATGAATTCTGGACCTATGACTAGGTTGTTTGGCGGGCTTCCGCCGAAAGCGATTGCGGCCATGCCTTCGGTGATGTCGGCTATGGTGCCGGAGTTGGTGGAGATGATTCTAGAGTCGTCGTTGGTCGTCATGCGGAGTGTTCCCTGAGTGGTTTCTACGGAGAGTTGCTGGCCGTTGATTTCGGTGATGGTTCCTTCGATGTTCGAGAGGTTTGTGGCATCGTTGTTGGTACCGAACAGACCGCGGGGAGCTAGAAAACCCCCTCTGAAGCTTTGTGCTGTGCTTGGCTGCTCCGGGACAACGGCTAGGTTGACGATAAAGATGCGTCCACCTTCGCCTCGCTGCACGGTTCCGGCTACGTTTGTGCCTTCTGTCAGATCGGCGGGGGTTAGTTGGCTGATGACGCTCATGTTGGTGTTGTCGGTGATTTCGACGTCTGTCGATAGGCCGCTGTCGTCGTTGTGATCGATGGTGATAGTTGATCCCGAGATTGCGGAGATGATGCCTTGGGTAGGGGGCGTGCCGAAGCCTCTGCCCTGTCCGTCTCCGGGTGCTTCGATGCCGGCATCGGCTAGGGCTTCTTGCATGAGTTCTCGGAGACGTGCTTGATCCTCTTGGCTCATGTTGCCGGACTGTGCTTTTTGGAAGAGTTCTTGGATCTCGGGATTGCTTTCCATAGCTTCTTGGATAGCTTGGAAATTGGGTCCTCCCGCTCCGCCATCGGGGCCACCTCCGAACTCTCTGCGGCCACTGTCCTCGGCGGTGATTACTACTACGCCTTCTCCGCTTTCGATGCGTTCTTGGATCTCTGGGGGGAGTTCATCGGTGGAGCTTTCTTCGGTGATTACTGATGTTGAGACTATGACCACTTCGGACCGCGTCGCGTCACCGTCGGATTGCGGTTGTGCGGGAGCGTTACGAGTGCTTGGTGTCGGGAGTTCGCTTTCTGAGGCGATAGGTATGGTTTCGTTGTCGTCTCGGTCGGTCGGTCCAAAGAAGAAGATCGCGGCGGCGGCGATAACGATGCCGATGAGCACGGCGATTACTAGGAGTATTGCGAACGGGCTCTTCATTTCAGGTCACCATGTAGTGCTGGTTTCGTTTATTCGTATCGGAGGGCTTCAATGGGGTTTAGTCTTGCAGCTCTGACAGCGGGGTAGATGCCGAAGAAGAGGCCGACTGCGATGGATACGATGAGGGCGATGACCGGGATGTCGCTAGTGACGCGTGTAGACCATTCGGTGCCAATGAGGAATCGTCCGTCGATGGCGGTGGCGAGGCTGAGCCCGGCAATGACACCGATGATGCCGCCGCCGAATGTGAGAAAGACGGCTTCGGTTACAAATTGAGCCACGATGTCGCGACGCTTGGCGCCCATTGCTTGTCGGATACCTATTTCACGGGTGCGTTCGGTGACAGAAACGAGCATGATGTTCATGATTCCGATGCCGCCTACGAGTAGAGAGATGCCGGCCACAGTGCCAAGGAATACAACGAGCGTCTGATTTGCTTCATCGAAGGTGTCGAGGATTTCTTGCTGGTTGAAGACGGTGAAGTCGTCTGCCTCGGTGATGCGATGGCTCAGGCGCAAGACTGTTTCGATCTCTTCGATGGCTTGGTCTACCGATTCGACGTCTTTGGCTTGGATTGAGATCTGATCTACGCTGATATCGCCGCCGGGAATTCTTTGCCCTGAAAGTCGGTAGTATGCGGTAGTGATGGGTATAAGTGTTTGGTCGTCCATAGAACCAAATCCGCTTTGGGATGCGAGTACGCCGACCACACGGAAGCGTCTGCCGTTGATTCGGACTTCTGCGCCTGTGGGGTCTTGATTTCCGAAAAGGTCATCGGAGACTTGCGCGCCGAGTACAACGACTTCTGCGAGAGATTCGACGTGCGGTATTCCGATGAAGGCACCGGTGCCCATCTCGAGATTGCGGACATGGAGGAACTCGGGGGTTACACCGGTGATAGCAGCTTGTGTTGTGTTGTTGTCGATGTGGATCGTGCCGAAGGTGCCGATTTGCGGAGCTACTGCTTTGATGGAGGGTGTATAGAGCGGGTCACGGAGAGCATCAACGTCCGCTAGGGTGAGGGGTTCGCCACTTGGTATGACCGTCAATAGGTTGCTGCCCAGGCCTTGTATGAGTTCGGTGATGCGGTCAGTTGAGCCGCGACCGATGGACATGAGCGTGATGACAGAACAGACGCCGAGGACGATTCCAAGTAGGGCGAGTGCCGCGCGAAGTCGATTCGCGGTTAGCGAGTAGATCGAGGTTCGGATTATGTCTAGGGGGGACATTTGAGGTCACGCGGCTTGGGGCTGATCTAAACCCCCTCCAACTCCCCCTTGGTCATCAAGGGGGAGGATTTGGTTTCGTCGCTGATTACTTGGCCGTCGCTTAGAGTGATGATGCGGTCGGCTCTTGCAGCTACGTCTCGTTCGTGGGTCACTACGATGACAGTGATGCCGTTTTGGTGGTTCAGTTCAGAGATGATGTTCAGGATTTCGGCGGTATTTGCAGTGTCGAGGTTGCCTGTGGGTTCGTCGGCTAGTAAGACGGAGGGTTCTTTGACGAGGGCTCGTGCGATGCCGACGCGTTGCTGCTGGCCGCCTGAGAGTTCAGTTGGTCGATGGTCCATGCGATCGCCGAGGTTGACCAAGTTGAGAGCGTGTTCGGCGCGTTTCCGGCGATTGGGCCAGTGTCCATACATCATGGGGAGTTCAACGTTGGCTAAGGCGGTGAGGCGAGGTAGGAGATTGTGGGTCTGAAATACGAACCCAACTTTTCGGCTACGGATATCGGCTAGGCGATTGTTAGACATGGTCTCCACGGCTTGACCGTCAATGTGATAAGTGCCACTAGTCGGGACATCCAAGCATCCGATGATGTTCATAAGGGTGGATTTGCCTGAGCCAGATGCTCCCATGATGGCGACGTACTCGCCGTCGTGGATATCGAGCGTGACACCGTCCAGAGCGCGGACTTGGATGGTGCCGTCGCCCATCTCGTAGATCTTGGTGACGTCACGGATACGGATAACGGGTTGCAACGCGTATGTCGGAGTTCTCACTATCGCTCTGCTTTGGCTGTCAACTACCGTCCTGGTGGGCCGCCACCGACAGAGACCGATCTAGTGATCGCGCGGAAGCCGCCGAATTGACTGGTATCGGCTCCGACGACAGTCATGAGGATGGTTTCGCCTTCCGATGCGCCATCTTCGATGACAGTCCAGAAGTCGTCGGAGATGCTTAGGGTGACATTGCGGGGTTCAAGTGTGCCGTCGGATTTGGAGATGAGCAATATGGGTTGGTTGACCGATCCGAACAAGGCTTGTATGGGGACTAGGAGTTGGTCGGTCTGCTCGCGTATGACGACTTCGGCAACGGCGCTGAGTCCTTCGGGCAGTTGCGTATCGGCTGGTTGTTCGGTTTGAATGGTTACCGGGTATGTGACTACGCCTTGATTCGATTCGCCGAACGCGGCGATGTCGGAGATGTTGCCGATCAGGGCTTCGTCGCCGAGGGCTTCGAGTTCGATAGATGCGGGATCGCCGACTTGGAGGAAAAGCACATCGACTTCGTCAACGGTTCCGGAGATTTCGACGATGGATGGGTCGGCGATGATGATTGCTGGGCTG
>VXTA01000170.1 GCA_009837685.1 Chloroflexota bacterium
GGTACGCACCTATGGAACCAAATGCCGATAGGCTACGTGGGTGTCAACCAATCGACCGTGTTTGCGGCTGCCGATATGTTCAAGATGACCGTGCGCGGGCATGGCGGGCATGGGGCGATGCCACATCTGACCGTTGACCCAGTGGTAGCCGCAGCAAACATCATTAACGTGTGCCAGACCGTAGTTGCGAGAGAGATTTCTCCTCAAGCTATGGGAGTGGTGACATTTGGCAGTGTGCATGGGGGATCGGCTGGCAACGTCATCGCCGATGAGATCGAGATACTCGGCACCATCCGCGCCTACACGCCTGAAAACCACCAGATCATTTCGGAAGCGGTGCCGCGCATCGCGGCGAACGTCGCAGCTGGACTCCGGTGCGAAGCTAAGTTCGAACGATTAGCCGGGACGCCAGCCGTCATCAACAATCCCGATGTGGCGAATTGGGTGTCAGGACTAGCAATGCAGACGATTGGGGAGGATTCAGTGGGCGAGTACGAACCGATATCAGTAGGTGATGACATGGCCGAGTTCATGAACCGCGTTCCAGGCACCTACTTCATTCTCGGCGCGTCGAAAGAGGGGACTGAAGGGCATCACAACGCCAAGTTTGACTATGATGAGGCGTGTTTGCCTATCGGGACGGAGATATTTGTGAGGGCGGCGTTAGATATTGATGGGATGCCGTAAAGGGACACTCGACCAAATGTTGGTATGACATTTGCCCCTATTTCCAGTGCCTCCGCCCGATCCCATCTAGTTTCTGGCTTTCGTTGGAATGACGGATGTACGCCGATTCAATAAACCGGTGCCGCTCCGCCGTCGACGTTGACCGCTGCGCCTGAGACGTAGCTCGCTGCCGGTGAGCACAGGAAGGCGATCACGTCGCCTGCTTCTTGGGCTTCTCCGATTCGACCGAGTGGCACGCCGGGGCCGAAGGTTGCCCAGTGGTCTTCAAGGGTGTAGGACGGGTCTTTCGCGTTCGCAGCTTCCCAACGGATTCGGTGCTGCCGACTCTTCAGAACGCCAACACAGACTGTGTTCACACGGATGCCGTACTCGCCGAATTCCTTCGACCACGCCTTCGTGAGCGAAATACCTGCGGCGCGAGAAAGCGACGTAGGTTGGCTTGATCCCGCGGCCGCCTTGCCTCCCGGCGTTGTGGTGTTGCAGATGGCACCGCTGTCGGACTCCTTGAGATAGGGCAGAGCGTAGCGGGTCATGTAGATCGCGCCTTTGACTTTGAGCGAGAAGTCGATATCCAGCTGCTCGTTCGTCATATCCTCGAAACTCGAGGCTGACGATGTTCCGGCGTTGTTGACCAAAATGTCGATTCCACCCAGTTGTTCCGCAGCCGACTCAACCGCGTTTTTCACCGCGTCCTCGTTGGAAACATCGGCAGGTGCTGCGATGACAGTGCTGCCGGTCTCCCCACTAATCTCGACGGCTACAGCCTCGAGATCGGATCGAGTCCTCGAGACCAGCGCGACACTTGCTCCTTCAGCCGCCATCCGATATGCAGCAGCTTTTCCGATTCCATCGCTCGCACCGGTTACTATCGCGGCCTTCCCGCTTAGTCCAAGATCCATATCGCCAGTTTCCTTTCTTGATGCCGGATCGCATCGATCCGTTCCGAAGCCGAGTTCTTTAGGCTAAATTGCAATTGTCGGTTTTCGACACTCAATAGACAGGTGCGGCACCGCCGTCTATGTTCACCGCCGTTCCCGAGACATAACTCGCGGCTGGTGAGCACAGAAACGCGATCACATCGCCGGCTTCTTCCGATTCGCCGACGCGGCCGAGCGGTATACCAGGTCCGTAAGAAGCCCAGTGGTCTTCCAATGTGTACGACGGGTCTTTCGCCGCAGCCACTTCCCAATGTCGGCGATTCTGTCGACTCTTGATAGACCCGATGCAGACCGTATTAACCCGGATGCCGTGCTCACCGAATTCCTTCGACCACGCCTTCGTTAACGAGATACCAGCGGCGCGCGACAGCGAGGTTGGTTGTGCGCCACCGGGTGCCGCTTTACCCGCCGCCGTGGTTATGTTGCAGATGGCACCGCAATCGGATTGTTTGAGATAGGGCAACGCATAGCGCGTCATGAATATGGCGCCTTTTACCTTGACTCCGAAATCGGAATCGACAAGCTCGTTGGTCATGTCTTCAAAGCGATTGGCGTTCCCTTGACCAGCGTTGTTGACGAGAATGTCGATGCCACCGAGTTCGTCGGCTGCCTTGCCGACCGCAGTCTTGACGGCCTCTTCGTCAGACACATCAGCCGAAACCGGGATTACCTTGCTGCCCGTGGCGCTGCTGATTTCCGCCGCGACCGCCTGCAAGTCAGACATGGTGCGCGCTAGGATGGCTACGCTTGCGCCCTCTATCGCAAAGCGCATAGCGGCAGCTTTACCGATGCCGTCGCTGGCTCCGGTCACTAAAGCGACCTTTCCAGATAGTCCTAAGTCCATTAAACCACGTTCCTTTCAGGGTTTTGTGTAATTACAATTGGCACGTTGTCTCATTTTCATTTGCCGAAGTAGCCGTTATACATTATCGTGAATTCTCAGTGAGACAACTGTCCCGAGGCGGCGAACCTTGACAACCAACCAGTCTGAAAACGGGAAACCTTCGGACTCGCACTACTTGGCGACGCGGTCGCGGTCAGTGCCGCGCCGCTTGATCCTTGGTCCTGGTCCGAGTTCAGCTAGCCCACGCGTTCTGCGAGCGATGTCTCAACCGATAATCGGTTACCTCGACCCCGCATACTTCGAAATACTCGCCGATGTCCAATCGATGTTGGCGAAAGTATTCATCACCAAACAGACGACGATGGCGGTCGCCGGGGCTGGATCGGCCGGCATGGAAGCGGGACTATCGAGTCTGTTGGAACGTGGCGACAAGGCGATCATCTGCGTCAATGGATTCTTCTGCGAGCGGCAGATTCTCATGTGCGAGCGTCTTGGCGTGGAGGTGGTTCGTGTCGATGCGCCGTACGGCAAAACGGTCGATCCGCAACTATTGGAAGACGCGTTGAAAACCAATCCTGACACCAAACTGGTTTCAGCTATCCATGCGGAGACTTCGGCGGGCGTACTTCAAGACATCGGCATCCTATCGGGGCTCGCTCACGACCATGGCGCACTCTTCATGACCGACGTCGTCACTTCGTTGGCAGGCACGCCATTCGAATTCGACGCATGGGAGATCGACTATGCGTACGGCGGTTCGCAGAAATGCTTCGCCGCCCCTCCAGGTATAAGTCCGGTGGCGATTTCGGACCGGAGTCTAGAGCATATCCGCAACCGTAAGACGCTACCAAGTTCTTGGTACTTGGATCTGAACCTCATCGCCGATTATTGGGGTCCCGACCATGTTCACCATCACACCAGCCCTGTGAGCATGATCTACGGGCTCCGCGAGGCTTTGGTGCTGGTGCATGAAGAAGGACTTGAAACTCGGTGGATGCGACACGAAAAGGTCGCTCAGGCACTACGTGCAGGCTTGGAAGCTTTGCATCTGGATTCCCCAGTTTCGCCTGAGCATCGATTGAATCAACTAACCGTCGTCTCGTTGCCAGAGGGCGTAGATGATGGGGAGTTGCGATCGGCGCTGCTGAACGAGTACTCGATCGAGGTCGGACGTGGACTAGGTCAGTTCGCGGGCAAGGTGATCCGAGTAGGTTTGATGGGTGAATCTTGCGTGCCAGCGAATGTGTTTGCGCTGCTCAGCGCGCTGGAGCGCATCTTGCCGAGATTGGGTTACGAGGTCCCTCGTGGTGAAGCTGTGGCGGCGGCTTCGAAAACGCTTGCAGAAGACCCGTCGCCGGTTGCGGTGATCTAGCTGTAATCCCCGCCCGTTCGGTACGCTTCGTCCAGTAGATCGACGACGTACTTTATCTTGATATCGGCTTCGGCGCGTCCTAGTGCATTAGTCAGTTGCAACGCGCATCCTGGGTTGCCGGTGGCCATGTAACTTGCACCGCTCGCGACGATGTTTCGAGCCTTGCGATCGCCCAACCGCATTGACATGTCGCGTTGCGTGATTGAGTAAGTACCCGCTGAGCCGCAGCAAACCGTCGGTTCGGCCATGTCAACCAGTTCGACTCCCGGAATGGACTTCAGAATCTCCCGCGGTGGGTCGCTGATGCGTTGTGTTGACAACAAGTGACACGGGTCTTGGAAGACGACCTTGGCATTGATCCGGCCACTAGGCGGACACCATCCGTACTCGGCTAGCAGTTCGTGGATGTCCTGCGTCTTGCTGGCTAACTCCTCAGCATCATCATCGCCTTGTAGAAGTTCGCCGTAATCATTCATCGTAGAGCCGCAACCGGCGGACGATGAAACGCCGGCGTCTGGATTCATGGAGAGCAGGGCAGAGGTATTATTTGCCGCCATCTCTTTCGCAGTAGCTCGTTCTCCCGCGTACATGTTCAACGAGCCGCAGCATCCCTGTTCCGCAGGCAGATGAACCTCGAATCCATTGTGGACAAGCACTCGAAGGGTCGCGTTCATAGTGTCGGCATGCATCATCGACATCACACAGCCGCCGAGTAGGGAGACTCTTGCCTTGATCCGTCCCTTGGGCTTGACAACCCTACCATCCGCTTCAAAGAAATTGGTGCCCATCGTTGGCAACGACTCGTCGAGATAGGTATAGCGCTTCGGCAATGCCTTCATCACGCCGATCTTCTTAGTGAGATCGCGGGCGCCTGATCGCTGATAAAAGCGTGTCATTTTCCCAAACGTCCGCATAAGTTTGGGCTTCGGCAAGAGGCGGTTGAAACCCACCTCGCGCGCGAACCGCTCGCGTAGCGGACGTTTGACGCGTGACTTCATTTCCGCACGAGTCGCCATCATGATCCGGCCGTAGGGTACGCCCGATGGGCAAGCGACCTCGCAGGCCCGACACTGAAGACACAGGTCCCAGTGACGCGTAACGGTCGGTGTCATCTTGACGCGTCCTTCGTTCACCGCCTTCATCAGCGTCAATCGACCGCGCGGCGACTCAGCCTCGAGTCCAGTCTCCAAGTAAGTGGGGCAGGCATTCAGGCAGAAACCGCACTGCACACATTTGTAGAGATCGTCTTCCGAGGGAGCATCATCAGTGATGAAGCCTCGTTCAGACGGTTTGTGCGTCGATTTCAATCTGTGTATCCTGCGTTCAAATCCTGAAGGCGAATCTGCCCGGGTTCAATATTCGGTTCGGATCGAACTGTTCCTTCATTCTCTCCATGATCTTGGCGGAAGATGCGTCAATGCCGAAGACGTCGATGTCCTCCTTGACCGCCGCGGGGCATCGTTCAATCGTGACGGAACCGTTTGCGTCGCGAATCGTTTGTTGGGCTCCCTCGACGAACTTCACCGCGGAATGATCGTCGATCTCCTCAACATTGAATTGCAAAGAGCCGTATCCAACGTCAAAAGTCGACGATGTCTGCGACGCTTCACTTCGTCCGAGCAACCTCTCTAACCTGCCCATCAAATCGAGGCACGTCGTCGGTTTTGCTGCCACTCTTAAACTGACCGCCGCCGCATCTCCCGTCTCACCCGCGTACGACCAAATGTCGGCCTCATGCGCTCCTGACAACACTTCATACCCCGTAGCCGGGACCGTACCAGCGAGTCCGGTAAGCTCGTCAACCTGACGCCTCAGCGCCGCTTTCGAACCTGCAACCTGAATCAGCATCAGATAGCCGGGATCACCGGGCGTTACGTCCAAATCCATGTGTCGGTCAGCCGCCAGTTCTCTGATCGCACCTATTGCGCGAGAACCGGAAAACAATTGCGCAGCTTCGACCGTCACGTTGGTTTGATCAACATCGAGTGCCGCGTTCGCCGCCGCACCCAGCCGGTCGAACCACATGGCAACCGTCTGCGTATTTTCGGGAATGGGGACTAACTTTAACGCCACACTGACGATCACTCCAAGCGTGCCGAACGCCCCCGTGTGCAATCGATGCAGATCGTAGCCCTGAACATTTTTAACCACGCGGCCACCGGTTTTAGTCGGCGTCCCATCCGCAAGCACGAGCGACATCCCGATCACCCAGTCTCGTATGCCACCAAATCGCGGAGCCAATCTACTCGGGGCGTTCGATGCCACCGAACCACCGATTGTTGCTTCGCTAGGATGAGGTACCTCGAACGGCAGCCTCTGATGAGATTCTGCCAACAACGATGACAGATCAGAGATTTTGGCGCCAGCATCGCAGACTACAGTCATATCGCCCGCTACGTGCTCGATTTCAGATGACAGACTCGTTAGGTCCAAGGCAACGTCATAACCCTTGGGTGTGTTGCCGATCCCCATCCGTGTGCCGCCTCCCCAAGGAACAACCGTCTTGCCTTGACGGCAAAGCTCCGAAAGATAGGATGCCACGTCCGACTTTGTTGTCGGGCTGATGACCTCGCTGGGCATCAATCCGTCGACTCGGTAATCGGGCAATTTGGGTTCTACTCCTGCAACGAGTAGTTGAATTGCCAACTTATCCCGAATTTGTCGGTGCACGATCCGTGGTATGCGCCCCAAAACTGCTTTTCCAACGGTGTGATTACGTTTCCACCGTCAGACAGTTTGGCAAACTGTTCTTCCGTCTCGTCAACGCTTGTGGGTTCGACCGAGATCGAGAAATTGTCGCCGACTACTGGCGGTGGCCTAAAAGATGCCGGAACGTCACTGCCCATCAGAAAACCGGAACCCAGCGGGAAAGAGATGTGCATTATGTTGTCCAACTCTTCCTCAGTCACATCCATATCGCCCGGGCCTTCCCGAAAAGTAGTGACAAACGCGAAATCGCCGCCAAATACTGATCGGTAGAACTCGAAGACCTCACGGCAGTTGCCGTTGAAGAAGAGATAGATGTTCATGTCTTACGCTCCTAGATCGAGATGGTCGCGAGGTAATCTCGTTTGCGGCTACTAGTGCTCCGTATTGAGTTGCCAGCTTATCCCGAACTTGTCGATGCAAGACCCGAAATAAGCGCCCCAGAAC
>VXTA01000334.1:0-2228 GCA_009837685.1 Chloroflexota bacterium
TGACACCTTTGACGACAAAAGATCCGAAACTATTACAAGTAGATACATTGAAAGTGATGTTGATCGATCCGTCGGGCAATCCTTTGCGACCGTGTTTGATGGAGATGCGGCCGCTCATCATCGCGCCTACGGTTCGGTTGCGGTTACGAATTTCGATTGTCTCGTCGACGGTTGTGACGCCGCCGTCTTCGATGGTCTGTTCGGTTAGCTCGATAAGTTTGTGGTCGAGTGCCAATTCAAGCGAATGGTCTTGTTCGGTGCACTGGTAGGAGTGGTCACCTTCCAGCGGATGTGAGTTGACCAATATGCGCGATAGGTCTAACGACTTCGCCTTGAAGTGGTCTACGTCGTTGCGTTGCTTGAGCATGTCGGCGCGACCGATCATCTCGTTAACCGTTCGGAATCCCATCTCCGCCATGCGGTTTCGCAATTCTTCAGCAAGCATCGTGAAGTAGTTGACGACGGCCTCGGGAGTGCCGGCAAACTTGGCTCGCAATTCGGGGTCTTGAGTGGCGACGCCGACGGAGCATGTGTTGAGGTGGCACTTGCGTAGCATGATGCAACCCATGGTGATCAGAGCAGCGGTTGCAACGCCCCACTCGTCTGCACCGAGCAACGCGGCGATCGCGACGTCTCGGCTGGTTTTGATCTGGCCATCTGTCTGCACCACGATTCGGTCTCGCAGGCCGTTTGCGACGAGCACCTGCTGTGTTTCGCTTACGCCAAGCTCCCAGGGTATGCCTGCGTGTTTGATCGATGACAGCGACGAAGCGCCAGTTCCACCGGTGTCGCCGGAGATGAGAACCACATCGCCCTTGCCTTTGGAGATTCCGGCGGCGATGATCCCTACTCCGGATCTGGCGACGAGTTTCACGTGTACCCGCGCATCAGGGTTGACGTTTTTGAGGTCGTGAATCAACTGCGCGATGTCTTCGATGGAGTAGATGTCGTGATGGGGAGGAGGTGAGATCAGTTCCACGCCAGGGGTGGTTCGCCGAATCGACGCGATGTATTCGCTGATCTTGTGTCCCGGTATCTCGCCGCCTTCACCCGGCTTGGCTCCCTGCGCCATCTTGATCTGGAGGTCTTTGGCGTTCACCATGTATTCCGTGGTGACGCCGAACCTGCCTGATGCGACCTGCTTGACCGCCGAATTGCGGGAATCGGGGACGTCGAACGGCACGTAGCGCGTGTCGTCTTCACCACCCTCGCCAGTGTTGCTTCGTGCCCCGATACGGTTCATCGCGATGGCAAGCGTTTCGTGTGCCTCGCGGGATATTGATCCTAAAGAGATTGCGCCAGTGGCGAATCGGGGCAATATGCTTTCTACCGATTCGACTTCGTCCAACGGTATCGGATCGAATTTGCTCTCATCAAAGTCGAGCATCTGTCTGAGGGCGATGTAGCCTTCAGGTTCTTCGTCAGCCGCGTCTTCAAACTGCTTGTAGATCGTCTTGCTGTTGAGTGTCGAGGCGGTCTGAATGAGGGATATGGTCCTCGGATTCCACATGTGCGGCTCGCCGGTAGCGCGCCACATGTAGTACCCGCCAAGGTCTAAGCGAAGGTTGGAAGGGATCTCGTGCTGGGGATACGCCCGTGCGTGGTTGGCAATCACGTCAGCAGCAATCTCGTCGATGCCGATGCCGCCGATCCGCGAGTTGGTCCAGGTGAAGTACTCGTCGATCAGGTCCTGAGATAGTCCCAAGGCCTCGAAAATCTGAGCTCCTAGATAGCCCTGCAGGGTTGAAATGCCCATCTTGGACATCGTTTTGAGCACGCCTTCTTCTGAGGCTTTCCGGTAGTTTTCCTCGGCAATGTCCTGTTGTGGCATCGTGCCGTCGCTCGCGACCGCTTCACGGATGGACGCTAAAGACTCAAATGCAAGGTATGGATTGACCCCGCTCGCTCCATAGCCGTAAAGCAAGGCGAAATGGTGGACTTCTCGCGGTTCGCCGGATTCGACCATGATGTCAGCTTGAGTACGCGTCTTTTCGCGAATCAGGTGATGGTGGACAGCAGCAGTTGCGAGCAGCGATGGGATGAAAGAGTTTTCCGAGTCGATGCCCCGGTCAGACAAGATGAGAACGGTGTAGCCACTCTCGATTGCATCGGAGGCTTCGCGACGAATTCGGTCGAGCGCCGATTTAAGACCTTGAGCACCCTCAGTAACCGGGAAAAGGGTAGAGATCGTGATCGCACGAACGCTAGGGTTGGCCGATTCCTTGATC
>VXTA01000334.1:2238-6964 GCA_009837685.1 Chloroflexota bacterium
CTATATCCGCGTTGCGAAGTATCGGGTGGTCGACGCGGAGGAGGCGAGCGTGTTCCTCGGTTTCGTCGAAGAGGTTGGGACGCCTGCCCACGGGTACCGCCATCTGGGTGACGAGTTCTTCTCGGATCGCGTCGAGAGGCGGGTTCGAGACTTGTGCAAAGTCTTGCTTGAAATAGGCGAAAAGGCTCTGCGGTTTATCGGACAGCGCTGCCAAAGGTGCGTCGTTGCCCATCGAACCCTGTGGTTGATGCGCTGTAACGCCCATTGGACCGATCAGCATTCGGATGTCCTCTTGGGAGTATCCGAACACCATCTGCCGGAGATTGACCGTCTCTAGATCTACATTAGGAACGTTGTTGGCTGGTTCGAGATCGTTGAGAGTCAAGCGCTGATTGGATAGCCACTCGCCGTAGGGCTGGCTTGAAGCGAGATTGTCAGCGACTTCCTCAGGTTCGATGATGCGCTTCTGTTCGAAGTCGACGAGGAACATCCTGCCGGGCCGAAGTCGAGACCGGTAGCGGATCTGATCCGCAGGAATATCCAGCACCCCGGTCTCCGAAGCCATCACCAAGACGTTATCCGTCGTCACCGAGTATCGGAATGGGCGCAGTCCGTTGCGATCCAGGACCGCTCCGAGCATGTGGCCGTCGGTGAATGTGATCATCGCCGGGCCGTCCCACGGCTCCATTATTCCGCCGTGGTACTCGTAAAAGTCCTTGACGTTTTGCGGCATCGACTCATGTCCGTACCAAGCCGCTGGCATCATCATCGCTGCGGTGTGCGACACGGAGCGCCCACCCATGTAGACGGCTTCGAATGCGTTATCTAGTGACGCAGTATCAGACGGTTCGTCGGTTTCGCAGATGGGTAGGATATCTCGGATGTAATCCCCGAAAAGATTGGATTCGAGTGTCAACTCTCTCGCCGACATCCAGTTTCGGTTACCGCGTACGGTGTTGATCTCCCCGTTGTGCGCCAGCATCCGGTAGGGATGTGCGAGCTTCCACGATCCCAACGTGTTGGTGCTGAAACGCGAGTGCACCATCGCAAAATGTGACTCGAAATCGGGGTCGGTCAAGTCTCTGTAGAATGCATCGGTCTGCTCAGACATAAGCATGCCCTTGTAGACGATCGTTCGGGCCGAAAGCGAAGGAACGTACCACTCGTTAAGGAGAGCGTTGACGATCTCTGATTGCTTTTCAGTTAGGGGATTGCCTCCAGCCTGCGCTTCGATCTCATCGATGCGCTCGCGGACTACCTTCTCTGTCGATTTTCGAATTACGTATAGGCGACGCTCCAGCAAAGTTTCCCCGATACCCTCGGGCGCGTTTAGGAAAAGTTGCTCGATTTTTGGCATCCGAGCGCGGGCCCAAACACCGATGGAACTCGAGTCAACTGGAACTTCGCGCCAACCAAGAGGTTCGACACCGTGTTCTCGCGCGGAACTTTCAAGAGCATCCTTGCAGAACGAGCGCAGCTCCTCGTTTTGCGGCAGGAAGCACATCGCGACTGCATATCGCAGTGCTTCAGGCAACTTGATTCCGCACTCGGACGCTGCTTTGACCATGAAACGATGCGGCATTTGTACAAGTACCCCGGCACCATCTCCTGTCTCAGGGTCGCAACCGCAAGCGCCTCTGTGTCCTAAATTGCGCAGGACTTCCAGACCTTGTTGGATGATCTGGTGTGATCGATGACCGTCGATATTCGCAACAACGCCGACACCGCAAGCATCGTGCTCATGGGATTTGGAATAGAGTCCCTCGTTCTCGAGACGACGAAATTCAGCGTCGCGCTCGGATGCGCGACGCCGCATTTCACCAACTGTGTATTCCAACGTCATCAATCCTCGTTTCACACAAGGTCAAACTTGAATCTTAATATCGCGACTGTTTCCGCGTAGTAAGGGTGTTTCCAACCGTTAAAGGATGTCGAGGTATCGGTTGGTTTCGAAGTCGGTCACCGATCGATTGAACTCGTCCCATTCAAGGTATTTGTTTTGACAAAAGCTATCAACTGCTCGGTCGCCAATGTGCTTTCTCAGGAGTTCGCTTTTCTCGGCGATCGCGACTGCTTCCTGCAACGATCTTGGCAACCTGGGCAATGAGTGAGCATCTCCGTTGCCTCCGTCCTCGATCGGGTTGGACAAAGGGTAGTCCTTCTCGATGCCCTCCAAACCGGCCGCCAACATCGCGGTGAAAGCGAGGTATGGATTGCACGCCGCGTCTGGGGCACGATATTCCACTCGCATGCTTGCTTCCTGACCTGGCCGATACGCGGGTACTCGGATCAGGTCGTTCATGTTTCCTGATGTCCAAGACGCGAAAATCGGGGCTTCTGAGCCGGGGACTAGGCGTTTGTAGCTGTTAACCCATTGGTTTGTGATGGCGGTTATCTCGGGTGCATGACGAACAAGCCCAGCGATGAATCGCCGACCAATGTCCGAGAGATGGAATTCGTCTTCTTCAGCCGCGTAGAAAGCGTTGTCATCGCCGCTGAAGAGCGACATGTGAGTGTGCATACCGGAGCCCGGACGGTCTGAGAACGGCTGCGGCATGAAGGTCGCGTGTCCGCCTTTTCGCGCCGCCAGTTCTTTGACGACCACGCGGTAGGTGACTACGGAATCTGCCATAGTGAGGGCGTTCGTATGGCGTAGGTCGATCTCATGCTGTCCTTGGCCAACTTCATGATGGCTATGCTTGACGGGTATTCCCATCTTTTCCAATGCCAACACAACCTCGCGGCGCAGTTCGGCGCCACCAATATCTGGCGAAGTTTGGTCGAAGTAGCGATTTACGCGATTGAGACGAACCGTCAGATCTGAGGCAGAGGAGTTACCACTGACCGTCGCGTCGGCTCGTCCGCCAAAATTGTTGCGATATTCGCTGATATCGTCGGCGTAGAAGAACTCGAGTTCTGGAGCGACGTAGAAGTTGTAGCCGAGTTTGCGTGCCCGCCTTATAACGGTTCTTAATATATGCCTGCCGTCCGTTGCGAGTGGTTGACGATCTGGTGTGCTGAGGTCGCAAAACATGCTCGCGACAGCGTCCTGGCTTGGACGCCAAGGAAGGATCTGCCACGTAGTCGGGTCAGGAATAGCCACGGTGTCGGTTTCGTCGCTGCGCGCCAGACCGTCGATCACGGCACCGTCGAAACTGGCACCAGAATTTAAAACGTGCTCGAGCTCATCAATGGTTACCGCAAACCCTTTGACTGTGCCCAGAATGTCAGTGAACCACAATCGAACGAAACGAACGTCCTGTTGATTTGCAGACCGCAGGACGAACTCTTTTGCCTCATCGTCGACAGACGAAGTGGTTACGGCGGGGTTTGAAGTGACTTGGTCCATTTGAGGTCAGATGTCGGTCCAATATTTCCAACTGATACGCGAGCGAATGTTCCGATTTGCTTAATGAGGTTTTGGCCTTTCCGGTAGGGGACATTCAGCGCTCAATTGCCCTAAACCGCATCGATCAGAAGACACCAATTTTACCAGATTCGTTAGGCTACAGAAACCGGTTCTCTTGCCCCGCCATTGTTCGCGTTCACATGCACCTCCGGGGTGCTGAAGCGGTATCCGACGCGCCACATCGTCTCGATCACACTGTGGCTCACGTCGTCCAATTTGCTCCGCAATCTGCGAACGTGCACGTCGACGGTGCGCGTACCGCCAAAATAGTCGTCTCCCCATATGCGATTCAAAATGTCTTCGCGCCGGAATACGCGTCCCGGATTCGATGCGAACAGCTTCAGGAGCTCGTACTCCTTGTAAGTGAGTTCTATGTTGCGACCGTTAAGAGAAACAGCGAAACTGTTCACGTCGATGGTCAGATCACCGTGCACAATCTTGGGTGCTGATTGGATCGTGGCCCGTGCTTTGACGGTTTTGATGCGCGCTCTCACCTCGTGCACAGTTGGAGGGTTGAAACACAGCTCGATATATCCCGAGTTGAATTCGAATAGTTCTGCTATCGAATCGTCGGCGATAGCCACAACTGGTGTGCATCTGGACGCGATGTCGTTTGACAGCGCTACTGGGAGCGAGATCGACGACCCCAAACACCAGACTAGGGCTACCTCATCACGTCTAGGCGGAGTCATAGTATCGTGCAACCCTGGTTCAGCATGGAAGAATTCCAGCGAATGATCTTGGTAACGCAATTCGTCGATCAGCGTCATTGCGTGTGGATCCGAAAACCCGTAGAGGACGAGGGCGGTCATGCCATGTTGGTGATGTTTATAGTTGCGCGCGGCAAACTCATTGCGATTAATAGATGCGTTCAGGATATTACAGGCAGATTGGTACTCGAAATTCAGTGGCTAACAGGGCCCTGAGAAGGTTGACGATGACTGCCAAGATTTGTATGATTTATCGTTTAGCAGTTGTAGCGCAACGGCGGTTCGCATAGTCGCGCGGGCTGGGAAATACGTTACGTTGCAAGTCTGATAACTGGAGATCGCGTTGCCGACGCTCAATCAACTGGTAAGAAACCCGCGGAAGCGGACTCGCAAAAAGCCGAAGACACCGGCGTTGCGAGCGATCCGCAACTCGTTCACGGGACGGACTCGTGAGCTACAGAAGGGTTCGCCTCAAAAAGCTGGCGTTTGCTTGCAAGTTCGCACAGTCACCCCAAAGAAGCCGAACTCTGCGCTTCGAAAAGTGGCCCGTGTGCGCCTCTCCAACAACGTCGAAGTCACGGCCTATATCCCTGGTGAAGGGCACAAT
>VXTA01000031.1 GCA_009837685.1 Chloroflexota bacterium
TTTCGCTGGCTTCGTCTTGGTAGAGGTAGCACTGGGCTTGGCGGTGCTGCTCTAAGCGGTAGCCGGGTGGCTGTTCTTCGTTGCAGATGTCCATGACGTGCGGGCAGCGGTCGGCGAACTTGCAGCCGAACATGGATGAGAAGTCTTCGAAGCGCGGTGTGGGCGGTTCGTCGCCCCATTTATTGTCGGGATCGGGTTGGGGGATGGATTCGATTAGGAGTTGGGTGTACGGGTGTTTCGGCTCTAGGATTACCCGTTCGACTGCACCTGACTCGACTACCGAGCCTCGGTACATGACGAGGATGTTGTCACTGATTTGGAGAGCGGTTGTGAGGTCGTGGGTGATGTAGATGACGGAGATGCCGATTTCGCGGTTTAGGCGACGGATGGAGTCGAGGATGGTGGCTCGGAGGGATGCGTCGACCATGGAGACGGGTTCGTCGGCGAGGATTAGACGGGGTTTGATGAGGAGGGCGCGTGCCACCATGATGCGTTGACGCTGTCCACCGCTGAGCTGGTGTGGGAAACGTCCCAAGGTGTCGCCTGGCTGGAGGCCTACCATCGCCAAGGCTTCTTCGATCATGGCGGTCTTGGCGGTTCTCGATGTCGCAAGCTTGAAGCGGTTGATGGGGGTTTCGAGAACGTGATCTACTTTGTAGAAGGGGTTGTAAGAGCCGAATGGGTCTTGATAGATGGACTGCACTTCTTGTTTGAACTTCCACGAATCTCCGCGGGACAGCTTGGAGAAGTCGTTGCCGCGGTAGAACATCGTGCCGAAGGTGGGTTTGATGGTCCCCATGAGCAATCGCGCCAAGGTCGTTTTGCCGGAGCCGCTCTCGCCGGCGATGGTAGTGATTTTGGGTTCGTCCTCGTCGATCGAGAGGGACACATCGTCGACCGCGACGATCGGCGGTTTGGTTGAAAAGGCTCCACCACCGAATGTTCGAGTGACGTGGTCGAGTCGCATGAATTCGCTCAATTGGCGGCCCCCCTTTGTCCTTCGGACATTTCCCCCGCGAGCGGGGGAACCCCGGAGGTTTCACCGTCATAAAGGTGGCAGGCGACGCCACGGCCGTCGATGGGTAGGAATGCCGGAACTTCTCGGAAGCAACGTTCGTGGACGGATGGGCAACGCGGGTTGAAGGAACAGCCTGGGGGAAGGTTCAGGAGGGCGGGTTGCATGCCCGGTATACCGACGAACTTGCGACTGATGTCGAACGAGGGCAGGCTCTCAATCAGGAGTTGAGTGTACGGATGTTTAGGGTCTTTGAACACGTCTGGTACGGAACCGACTTCGACGAGTTTTCCGGCGTACATAACGCCAATGGTGTCGGCGAACTGTGCCACGAGGCCCATGTCGTGACCTACGAGGAGAACCGCCGCTTCCAGGCCTTCTTGTAGCCGTCCGAGGGTCTGCATGATTTGTCTTTGCACGACGACGTCGAGTGCGCTAGTGGGTTCGTCTGCGACGATGATGTTGGGGTCGAGCGAAATGGCGATGGCCATTGCGACGCGCTGCTTCATGCCGCCGCTGAGTTCGTGGGGATGCAGACGAGCAACGTTCGGATCGAGTCCGACGCGGATTAGCAGCTCGTGGATACGCTCGTCCAATTCGGATTTGCTGGGTGGACTCTCGTCAGTCATGACGTGGTCCAAAATGCCGTCGATGATCTGATCGCCGACTCGCATTACGGGGTTCAAGGAGTTCATTGCGCCTTGGGGAACGAGCGCCATCTCGCGGAGGCGGATTGATCGTATCTCCCTCTCCGGCATATCAACGACGTCGCGGCCATTGAGGTAGATGTGTCCGCCGGCGATATGGCCCGGTTCACGGGTCAAGCGCATGATGGCCATGGCGAGAGTGCTCTTGCCGCTGCCAGATTCGCCGACGAGCGCAAATCGCTCGCCTTGTTTCAGATTGAACGAGACACCATCTACCGCCTTTACAGTGCCGCGCGGCGTGCCGTAGTAAACCTTGAGGTCCTCGACGCGGAGCGCAAACTCTTCGTCTGCGGATGCACTGGAGGAACGCGTTTCTTGTTCGGTGGTAACCATTCTGGAGTTTTATCGCTGAGGCTTATACCTGTCTGCGTAGTCTGGGGTTGGACCATTCGTCCAAACCCGCGGAGATCAGGAACAGACTGACGAAGATGATGACGATGAAGATCAGGGGGAAGAGCCACCACCACCACATGCCGAGCGTGATGGCGCCGAACTGGATCACCCAGTAGACGGTCATTCCGAGCGACGGTGATGAGAAGTCGCCAAGACCTAGCGCTTCGAGTCCGATGGATGCGAGTATGGCGCCGGCGACGGATGCGACGAAGCTGGCGGTGATGTACGGGATCAAGTTGGGCATCATTTCGCGGAAGATGATTGCGAGGCCGGACATGCCTGACTGTCGAGCGATCTCGACGTAGGGCTGCTCTCGCAATACGAGAACTTGAGAGCGTACGGTTCGTGATGAGAAGACCCATCCGACGGCCGCGAGACCTGCGCCCAACTGCCACCAAAGCAGTTCGGTCCCAAGCTGGATCCTGATGATTATGAGGACTAAGAGGCCGGGTATGGAGATACCGACGTCGGTCAGCAATCTGATGGCCACGTCGGGTAAGCCGCGATAGTAAGCAGCAACGAAAGCTGTGACGGTACCAATGCCGACAGACAACAGCCCCGCGATGAGTCCGGTGCCGAGTGTTAGAGGAATGCCTCTCAGGTTGGTAGCGAGTAGATCGCGCGATTGAGTGTCGGTGCCCATGGGGTACTGGAAAAGCGTCGGCTTCTTATCGCCTTCAAGCTCTGCGATGTCCTCACACCACGTGCACCACGATGGAGGCAAGCGCTTATCTCCGACCGGGGCACCGCCGCTTACGAAGGCATCCAAACGCGAGTTCTGGGATGGATCGTTGGTGTGAGGTTCCAGTTGAGCGTAACCGAACAGGCCGATGATAGTGAACAACAGGAGGGTGCCAAGCATGGCGAGTCCGACGATCAGCGAAGGGTTGCGCCGACCGTACAGAAAAATCGGTTCGACGCGCTCTTGGTAAAAGACTCCCCAACGTCGTCGGGCGAGCCGCGCGCGGGTTCCCATGGTGAGGTTTCTTGTACCGGTCGCTCTCGCCATATCAGCTCTGCGTATATTTGACCCGTGGATCGATCAGGGGATAGACCAAGTCGACGATCATCGTGGCCATGGCCAGCGAGATGATGATGGTCATGACGATCCCGGTTATCTGGAAGAAATCGGACACTCTAATGGCGTAGAAGAGGGTGTTCCCCAGACCGGGGTACTGGAATAGCACCTCCACGAGAACGGCGCCGGTGAGGAGCGTGCCGAATGAGATAGCTAGACCAGTGACCTGTGGCAATAGGGCGTTGCGGATGGCGTAGCGGACGAATATCCGAGTGCCGTTGAGGCCTTTGGCATCAGCTTGGATCATGAAGTCCTCGCCTTGCGTGTTGACCATCATGCCTCTCATGCCGATGGCCCAAAAGCCGACCGCGGAGAAGAGGATCGCGAGTGCTGGGAGGATGGCATGCCTCAACACGTCGAGGACAAAGCCCAGGCTCCATTCCGGTAGATTACCGGGGCTGTAAGCGCCGAAGAAGGGCAACCAGTTAAGGATGATCGCGAAGATAAACATCAGCACTAGTCCGAGCATGTACTGGGGTATCGCGGACAAAGTGAGCAGGGGCATAAAGGCGTAGCTCAACCATCCGGGTGAGCGTGACCAACCCAAAAGGGCGCCAGCGCCAGTGCCTAAAACGAAGGCCAAAAAGAGCGTAACAGTCATCAACCCGATCGACCAGACGATGGAATCCAAGATGATTTCATTGACGGTTCTAGGGAAGTATGCGATGGAGTAACCGAAATCTAATCGGGCCAGGTCAGTTATGTAATTGATGTACTGCTCTTGGATAGGCAGATCGAGACCGAGTCTGGCAGAGTACTCCTGCGCCATTTCGTTCATGCCTGCCTGAACAGATCCACCGCGCTGCGCTTCTAGGAGTAGCTTCTCCTTTACCGGGTCTTGTCCGGTTAGACGTGGGAGGATGAAAATGACCGTCGCAGCGACCCAAACGGTTAGCAGGAAGAGCAGGAATCTTTGAACGATGAAGTTGCCGAAGAACGCAGATATAAACGTCAAAACGGGGTTTTGACGTCCAGTCAGCGCGGGGTTTCGCCGCGAGTTCGAGCTAGTTGCCAAAGAATCGTCGCCCAAAGTTCGTGAGGGTGGTTGAAATGCCGACGGCGACCCATAACGTGGAGCACCAAACCAACATCTCAAGCGATTGTATCTAGTTGGAAGGATATGTGCAAGTATGGAACCCCCTGCGTTCGCTCCACTCCGCGTCCCCCTTTTGCGGCCGCAAAAGGGGGAGGGGCCTCTTCCTGCCCCCGCCCTTCTGGATTCCGGCTTTCACCGGAATGCCGGTGTAGAGGCAGGAATGACGAGGGGAGGTGTAAATAGTTGGCACGGAAAATCGATGGTTAAGAAAGGTTGACAATTGTCAACCTAGAGTACAGAATGGGTTATTGATCGTTGTCAAGCGATTCGGGATTCGTCGCGCGGTTTGCTGTGTGTTCGTAATACCGATTAAGATTTTCGCTTGATTTGCAGATACAAGAGATGAGGAAGATAGAACAATGAATCTCCCCGTTAAATACGGGCGGTATGGTTTGTTGGCAATCCTTGCGAGCGTGATGGTGCTTGGCGTCGTCATCGCTTGTGGTGAGGAAGAGCCCACAGCCACACCCGTCCCGCCGACCGCGACTTCAGTCCCGGCTACCGCGACTGCAGTCCCGCCGACCGCGACACCGGAACCTCAGCCGCCGTCTGAGGCGATGGGTATGGTCTTCGATCCAGGCGATGTTGCTGATGAAGACACTTTGAAGCTGTTCCACGGCGGTTCAGAGGGACGATTCATCGACCATGAACTGTGGAACCCATACGCCATTGGTGCAAACCACCAGCAGGGTCCAAACTTGATCTTCGAGCCTCTGGCATTCTTCTCGGCGTTCGCTGACGAGGAGATCATGTGGCTGGCCGAGGACTACAGCTACAACGACGACTTCACCGAGCTCACCATTAACTGTCGCGAAGGCATCTCCTGGAGCGACGGCGAAGACTTCGACTGCGAAGACGTTGTCTACACCTTGAACACCTTGAAGGAACTCAAGGAACAGGTCCGATGGGGTAAAGACGTTGACGCCGCGATGGACAACGCCGAGCTGGTCGACAAGTACACCGCCAAGGTGAACCTGCTACGCCCAGACCCGCGCTTCTTCTTCCTGCTGACCTACAAGTTCGACATCGGTGTCTACATCGTTCCCGAGCATCACTACAACGGTCGCGACTGGACCACCTTTGGTGACTACAACCGCGACAATGGCTGGCCGCTCTCGACTGGTCCGTGGCAGGTAACGACCTCGACCGAGCAGAAGATCTTCGACCGCCGCGACTCGTGGTGGGGCGAAGGCGTTGCCGACTTGGGCGACTACGGTCGTCTGCCGCGTGTCAAGCGGATCATCTATATCCCTGGCGTTCCGCAGGAGCAACGTGCGCAGGCATTGATCAACGACCAGATCGACGGTGCCGCGATGACGACTCCGTCGCTGATCGCTGAGACTCTTGACCAGAACGAAGACCTTATTACGCACTCCGGTCGTGGCGAGCCTTACGGCTACGTCGACTGGTGGCCCGTATCTATCGCGTTCAACACGAGCGGTAAGTTCGGTCCGTACGACAACCCGGACGTTCGCTGGGCGATCTCGTTCTACCTTGACCGTGCGGAACTGCGTGAGCTGGCATACGACGGTGCGGCGGCCTTCAACCCGCTGACCATGCCGCAGTATCCTCCGCTCCAGCCGTACTTCGACATCGCAACCGAAGTCATGGAAGAGATTGGGCGCTCCACGCTCGACTACGATCCTGACCGCGGTGATGAGTTGATGGAAGGCGCGGGCTTCACGAAGAACTCCGATGGCATGTGGGAAGACTCTGGTGGCAACACGGTCAACTGTGAAATCGTCGGTTTCAACCCATGGGTTGACCTTGGACCTGCAGTTGCACAGCAGCTCGTGAACCACGGCATCCAGGCCGACTACGGTCAGCCGACCGATGCCTCGAGCCGAATGGCAGAGGGTAACTTCGAGTGCCTGATGTTCGGACACGGCGGTTCAGTCCGTGACCCGTACTTCACGATGAAGCTCTACCAGTCATCGTCCGTGAACATTCCGGGCGGTCACCAGGTGAACTTCTACCACTGGGAGAACGAAGAGTGGGACGAGTTGACGGACGAGGTTGCGAAGACTTCGCCTGACAACACGGCCGAGATGTACGATCTCTGGCGCCAGGCCGCCACGATCTGGCTGACCGAGTTGCCGGACGTTCCGATCTTGGAGTTCTACCACCGGATCATCATGAACACGGCGCGATGGGACGGCTGGCCGCAGGGCGATGCCTCTCAGGGTGCGCTTGACGTGACTGGTTACGTTAACGAGGCATGGTGGCACCTGACTTGGTCGCTGGTGATTCACATGCTTGAGCCGGCGAGCTAAAGCGAATTGAGTTGAATCGGTTGCCCAGCCGGAATGGCGCTGGCAGCCGAACAACCCGATGGAATTAGAAGCGGTCGGGTCTGGGAAACCAGGCCCGGCCGCTTCGGCGCGTTGTTGTCTGAACCGCTGATTGCGCCGATTATCGTGATGGGCTGTGATTTTGGTGGTGATGCGCTAGGATAGCTTTAATCTACCTGCGCTGGATCGGAGCCGGATCATGTTAATCAATGCAAAATCGATCTTCGTTTCACTGTTGGTTTTGACGGTCGCCAGTTTCGTGATCGGTTGTGGCAGTGCAAGTGATGAACCAGGGGATGGGGGAGACGGGGAACCTGCGGTTGCGGCGGTGGATGAAAACGCGGTTGTGA
>VXTA01000045.1 GCA_009837685.1 Chloroflexota bacterium
CGTCGGCGTCTAGCGTTGCCAAATGATGTTCGGGATTCACTATTTCAAACACGCTATGAGGTTTGATGTCTCCCGCGACGACTTCACCTTCGCCGGAAGCGTAGAGCGTCAAGACTTTCTGGGTCGTCTCTGCGCGAGCTCGGATGCGAATGCCCTTGGCGTTGATAAGAAACTCGCCGATGCCCTCGCGCATGTGTGGCACGGAGCCGTATTCGTGTTGCTGTCCGACGATGCGTGCGGAGGTGATTGCCGTGCCCGGCATTGAGCCGAGGAGAACTCTCCTCAGGCCGTTGCCTAATGTGGTGCCCCAGCCTCGCTCCAAACCTGCGATCTGGAACTTACCGTACGTTTCGGTGGATTCGACTACCTCGAGTTGAGGGACGTACTCTTCTGCTTCGTCCGCGAATTGGACGGTGGTTGCGATTGGCGAGCGGATGCCGCTGATCATATTCCTCGTCTATCTCCTTGAGTAGTACTCAACGATCATTCTAGTGTCGATGGTCGTGTCGATGTCATCCTCAGCAGGGACCGCGTCGATGGCCGCAGTCAAGTTGTCGGAGTCGACGGTGATCCAGTTGGTGGCTTGACGGCGTCGGCCAACGTTGTCGCTAGCAGCTTTGAAAAGACCGGAGCTTTTCGATTTTTCGCGCCATCCAACGACATCTCCGGGTTTCACGATGAACGATGGGATGTCGACCTTTTTGCCGTTGACCACGATGTGACCATGATTGACGGTCTGACGGGCTTGCGGACGCGAGGTCGCAAACCCGGCTCGGTATACGACATTGTCAAGCCTGCGTTCCAACAGTTTAAGGAGGTTGGAACCAGTGACACCTGTTTGTCGGGCGGCTTCGTCGAACACGCCTCTGAATTGTCTTTCATAGATGCCGTAGATATGTCGAGCTTTTTGTTTCTGTTGAAGTTGGATGCCGTGATCCGAGAGGCGGCGGCGGCGGCGTTGGGCACCGGCGGGGCCGCCAGGAGCTCGGCGTCCGGAACTGTCGCGGGAACGATCGACAGCACACTTGGGCGTGTAGCAACGCTCGCCCTTCAAAAAGAGCTTTTCTCCCTGTGATTTGCATATCTTGCAAACCGGATTTGTGTTTCTTGCCATTACCGTCCCTGTTTTTCGTGGAGAGCCGAATGATGCTTAAGCGCGATGCCAACGGCGAACCGGCGATGTCCGGTTACACGCTAACCTCTTGATTCTAAATTCAGCCTTTACCTGCGATGATCGTTTTGACGCTAATCTGCAAGCAACCCCGACGTTTCTTGTGGTCGGCGTTCGCTACAACAGTGTTTTCGGATAACCAGCTGCCTTAGACGCGACGCCTCTTCGGTGGCCTGCATCCGTTATGCGGTATTGGAGTTTGATCGCTGATGGAGTTGACGCGGATACCAGCACCAGCGATAGCGCGGATGGCGGATTCGCGGCCATTGCCAGGGCCTTTAACCATCACGTCCACGGTGCGCATTCCGTGAGTGATCGCTGCTCGAGCAGCCGATTCACCAGCTCGTTGCGCCGCGAAAGCGGTCTTCTTGCGAGAACCGCGGAATCCCATTGCGCCAGAACTGCTTTGCGAAACCACGTCGCCGTTCGGATCGGTGAATGTGATCAAAGTGTTGTTGAAAGTCGCGATGATGTACACGCGACCTTGCGGCACGAATTTGCGCTCTCTGCTTCTTCGTCGAGTTCTCGGCATAGCCTAGATTGTTGCTCCTATTAACGTGGTGACGGCGACCAAACGGCCATCGATGGGTCTAGTGAGAAGGTGCCCGGCGCTTGCCAGCGACAGTCTGCCGACGTCCGCGCTTGGTGCGCGCGTTCGTCTTTGTTCGTTGGCCTCGCACCGGCAGTCCGCGCCGATGTCGTTGGCCTCGGTAGCTCTGGATATCTACCAATCGTCGGACATTCATTTGATTTTCGCGGCGAAGATCACCTTCGATCGCGATGCCCGCCCGGTCGATGCTGGTTCTGATGCTTGCCAAGTCCTCGTCGCTCAGGTCGCGCATCCGCCTGCTGGGTTCTATGCCTAGGTTCGCGGTTATGTCGGCCGCGCGTTGACGTCCGATGCCGTAGATCGATGTGAGACCGATAACCACCCGAAGGTTGTCCGGGATATTTACTCCTGCGATGATTGCCATTGCAATGCTCCTCAGGTTTAACCTTGACGCTGTTTGAAGCGTGGGTTTTGCTTGTTGATGACGTACACACGCCCTTTGCGGCGCACGACGCGGCTGCCAGGTTGTTTCGCTTTTACGGAAGCTCTGACCTTCATTTCGTTACCTCGTTCGCGTTTTAGCGGAACCGATAGGTGATCCTGCCACGCGTCAAGTCGTATGGTGAGAGTTCCACCATGACGTTGTCGCCAGGCAAGATGCGGATGTAGTTCTTGCGGATCCTCCCAGATGCGTGGGCGAGGACCACGTGGTCGTTAGGGAGTCGCACCCGGAAGTACGCGTTGGGGTGTGCTTCCGTAACGGTTCCCTGTACTTCTATTGCTTCTTTTTTGGGCATGTTTGCACCAATCCAGCGTGTTGGGATCAACCGTTTCGGGCGGAGGTCAGGACCTCTGGCCCATCAGCGGTGATCGCCACAGTATGTTCAAAGTGCGCAGATAGCGAGCCGTCCGCGGTAACGACAGTCCATCCATCGTCGAGAACTTTGGTCTCCCAAGAACCCGACATTATCATCGGTTCGATAGCTATTGTCATACCTTCCATCAGCGAGGGACCAGTCGCTGCGTTGCCAAGGTTCGGCACCGGCGGCGCTTCGTGCAGCTCACGTCCGACGCCGTGTCCGACGTACTCGCGCACTAGTTCGAAACCAGCATCACGAACAAACTGCTCAACCGCGTTGGATATATCGCCAACTCGATTGTGCGGCACGCACTGCTCGATGCC
Organism: Chloroflexota bacterium; assembly: GCA_009837685.1. Taxonomy (GTDB): domain Bacteria; phylum Chloroflexota; class Dehalococcoidia; order Lucifugimonadales; family Lucifugimonadaceae; genus Bin127. The sequence goes on from VXTA01000045.1 coordinate 2,905, forward strand.
TTGCATCAAAGATTCTCGGCAAACATCGACCAGCCGTAACCGCTCGTCATCGGCATTATCGCCAGCGACGGCCGTCCGCGCGTGATCGCTATAGAAACCGTCGACAATTGCACCGCAGTCGACGCTTACCAGATCACCATCGGACACTACTCGCTCGCCTGGGATGCCGTGGACGATCTCAGCATTGATCGAGATGCAGGCTACCGCAGGAAAACCGTAAAGGCCCAAAAACGCTGGTTTCGCTCCTTCGGCGCGAATGGTGCGACGAGCGATATCGTCAAGTTCAGCGGTAGTTATTCCCGGCTCCAAAGCGTCGAACACAGCATCCAACGCCACCGCGACAACTTGGCCCGCGGATCGCATTGCATCGAGTTCGCGCTTGCTTTTGAGCGCGATACGGCGAGCCGTACCCTGGTTGCTCGTAATACTATCGTTCAAAACGCAACTTCAATCGCAATTGTAACCGAACTGGCTCTTTTCGTCGGATCGCCACCGGGCAAAGAGCCCTACTTCAGAGTGCCTATCAGCCGTTCGCGGACCTCATCAATGGTTCCGAGCGCGTCGATTTGGATGACTCGGTCGCCGTCTCGGTAGTAGTCAACGACGGGCGCGGTTTCGCGATCGTATACATCCATGCGGTGCCTGATCGCTTCGGGTTCGTCGTCCACGCGTCCCTCGATATCGCGACGCTTTTCTAGTCGGTCTATCAGCTCATCTACATCGACGCTGAAGTAGATGACCTTGTCGAGTGAAACACCGATTCTGTACAACTGGTCATCAAGCGAAGCAGCTTGAGGCACTGTGCGCGGGAAGCCGTCGAGGATGACATTCTCGGTTCCTGCCAACCGCTCTTTGATCATGTCTATGACGGTCTCGTCTGGCACCAGATCACCTTTGTCGTAAAAGGTCTTGGCGAACTTGCCGAGCTCCGTGCCGCGACCCATTTCATCGCGGATCATATCGCCGGTGGATAGATGGACGTATCCGAGTTCGCTGGTCAACATCCCAGCTTGCGTGCCCTTGCCAGCACCGGGAGGTCCGAGAAATACGATCCGCATTTCAATACCCCTCAGCCGTATCAACTTGCCGATCAGCGAACATCACGACCTGACGAATCCCTCGTAGTTGCGCATCATCAACTGCGCTTCGAGTTGGCGCATCGTGTCAAGTGCGACGCCGACCATGATGATCATGCTCGTACTCTGGATGAGCGTAAGAGATGCCTCGAGGTTAGTTACAAGATTTGCAATCCACGGCGTGATGGCGATTACGCCGAGGAATATCGCACCACCCCAAGTGATGCGCAAAACTATTCGCATCAAATAGTCTCGCGTCGGTTGTCCCGGGCGTATTCCGGGGACGAACCCGCCATTTCTCTGGAGATTCTCCGCGAGGTTCTGCTGGTTGTGCACAACTAGCGCGTAGAAGAATGTGAAGCCTACAGTGAGAACGAAGATGAGCAGCCAGTATGGGTCGCTGGTGAAGGTAAGTGTCCGTGTAACCCAGGCCGCGGCTTGGGCGGTGAAGCTACTGCTACCGGGATCTGCGAGGTAGGTCGCGATAGTTGCGGGCAGCGTGACGATTGAGAATGCGAAGATCAGCGGGATCATGCCAGCGGCGTTGACGCGTAACGGAATGAACGATGCGCCGGTCTGGCGATACATCTGACCACCGCGGAACACGCTTCGACCATACTGGACAGGGACTCGTCGCTGGGCTTCGTTGAAGATGACTACCACGAAGATGATGATCAGCATCATTGCGAGAAGCATTGAGACTTGGAATGCCTGATCTCTTAGCGCCCACATTTGGCCTGCGGTTTGTGGCAGGGATGCCACGATGCCTGCGAAAATGATCAGCGATATTCCGTTGCCGATGCCTTTTTCGGTTACGATCTCGCCCATCCATACCAAAAGCATCGTCGTGGCGGTCATGCAGAGGATGATGGTCACGGTGTTCATCGCCTCGTCACCGCCCAAGCCGATGCCGGTGATTGCACCTTGCAACTCGAGCGTGTTGAGAAGCGCCCAACCTTGAAGGATGGCCAACGGCACAGTGAGATAGTGGGTATACCGGTTGAGGGTTCGACGCCCGGCTTCTCCGCCTTCACGCGAAAGCTCACGGAGTTGGGGGATGACGGGAGTTAGCACCTGCAAAATAATCGAGGCGGTGATGTACGGGTAGACACCCATAGCCGCGATGCTGAGTTGGCTCAGCGCACCGCCGCTGAAGAGGTCCAAGACCCCGAACACCGGGTTGGCTTCAAAAGCCCGTTCGAGCAGCTCCAGATCAACACCCGGGTTCGGGACATGCGCCAAGAACCGGAAGGCGACCAAGATGCCAAGCGTGAATAGGATTCGGAATCGGAGATCAGGGACGCGCCACGAATCGACAACTGCGCGGAACAGCGCTGGCAGTGCGGATTGGCGTCCTGTTTGGGCCCCGGTGGTCTGCATTTGTTAAGATACCGCTCGGTTCTGACTATTCGTTCGAACCGTCTTCTTCGGCCGCGTCAGGTGCATCGAGGACCGTGACGCTACCGCCTGCCGCCTCGACCTTGGCACGCGCGCTAGCTGAGCAGGCATGTACTGAAATATGGATGCTTTTCTCGATATCGCCATCTCCGAGGAGCTTGACTCGGGCGTCGGCGTGGCGAACCAGTCGAGTAGCCACGAGTTCGTCGGAGCCAATCTGTGCGCCCTCGTCGAACGCGTTTAAGCTACCCACATTCACTGGCGTATAGTCGACGCGGAAGTTGTTGGTGAAACCGCGCATGAATGGCAATCGTTTGACCAAGCGCAGTTGACCGCCCTCGAAGAGGAACGGAACCTTACCGGTTTGGAGTTGTCCTTTGCTGCCGCGACCCGAGTATGAACCGCGGTTGCTGCCATCGCCGCGACCGACGCGCTTTCGCTTGCGTCGAGAACCAGCGGCGGGTTTCAGTTGATGCAATCCTGGCATTTCGCTAACTCGTCAGTTCCTCAGGCGACGATCTCGACTAGGTGAGAGACCTTCTTTACCATTCCGCGAATTTGCACCGTGTCACGTTGGGTTACGACGTGGTTGATGCGTTTCAGACCGAGCGCCTTCAAAGTGGCCCGGTGCTTTGGGATCGATCCGATCTCGCTGCGAACTTGTTTGATGCGTATCTCACTCATCAGTCTTGTTCACTTTTTGAGTCTTCGGTTTCGGGAGTTTCGGTCGATTCGGAGGTTTCGGCTGAAACATCGGATGAAGATTCTGCGTTCGAGGCATCTTCTACTGATTGCTCTTCGATCGGTGAACCATTTTCCGAGTTCTCAGTTTCGGCTTCCTCCTCTGCGGGGCCAGCACTTGGTGTGTGAACTCCCGTCAACCCAAGGCGCCGAGCGCGCTCGGTTTGCGGGTCTCGAAGCATCGAGAGAGCCTTGAGGGTTGCTCGAACGGAGTTGACCGGGTTGTTGCCACCGTACGTTTTCGAGAGCACGTCTTGTATACCTGCGGCTTCGATTACTGCGCGCACGCCGCCACCGGCGATCACACCGGTTCCGGGGGCGGCTGGCAACAGCAGAACTTTGGCGCTTCCATACTTTGCAAAGACTTCGTGCGGGATCGTGCCTTCTCTAGTGACGATGGGTTGCATCGCCCGCTCGGCGTTTTGTCGGCCTTTGCGCACTGCGTCCGGGACGGATGCGGCCTTGCCAAGCGCAGCCCCGACGCGTCCGTTGAAATCGCCGACAACCATCATGGCGCTGAACGATAGATTTCGACCGCCCTTGACGACTTTCGATACGCGTCGGATTTTCACCGCTCGCTCGAAAAGCTCGGGGCGGTCAGACGCTTCTTCTCGGCGTGGCCGTCGGCGCGGTCTGCCACGACGGTTCCCGTCCGAGCGTGATTCGCCGCGGGATGTTTCGCTTTGCGTGACCATGGTTAGAAATTAAGACCCTCCGCGCGGGCAGCATCAGCCAACGCCTTCACGCGTCCGTGATACTGGTATCCGCCTCGGTCGAACACTACTTTGTGCACACAATGAT
>VXTA01000319.1:0-6584 GCA_009837685.1 Chloroflexota bacterium
CACTTGCTTCAACAGTGTGAAGCTTTCCATTGCCGCTGATTACATAAATCGTATAGTTTCAGCGAACTTAACTTAATATTACATGCTTTTCATCGAAATACCATAGCACTATGGTAATTTCTCTACAATAAGCCCATTCGGTCGGTTTCCTGTTCAACTAGATGACGTGATTTAGAATCGAATCAAGTAGCAACTTAGATAAGATGTAGTATCAAAAAGAGGCAACTCCAAATGGATAACGTATCAAAATCAAGCGTTTTAAACTGATATAGAACCTGCAACTCAATATCAGTAGAACAATTCTGCATCGGATACAATGTCTAATTAAAGTTAATAACAGCATTGGCTTAGAAGCAGTCAGCACGGAAGTGTGGTCGCGATATTGCTGCTACTGAGGATCGGGGTGGTGGCCGACGTGGCTGAAGTTTCGATGGCCAAGCGATGGCGCGCTCGCTAGGCGCGTCAGGAGATCCGCCGTCTGATCATTGCGACGACGGCGAAAATGATGCCGGACGCTAGCGCGATCGAGGCACCTGAAGGCAGGTTGCCGTAGTAAGACGCGTAGAGACCGGATATTGATGCTAGCAGGGCGAAGAGTATCCCGAAGCCTATTATGTGCAAGACGCGTTGCGCGGTGAGAGAAGCCGCCGCCGCCGGCGCTATCAGCATCGCCAAAACGAGTATCACGCCGACGGCCTGGATGGTCACCACGATCACCACCGAAATCATCGCCAGAAGCAGGTAATCGATCCACGCGACATTCACGCCTGCAACCTCCGCTCCGATCGGATCGAAACTCACGAACATGAGTTCCTTGAAGTATCCGACAAAAAGCACCAACGTCAGAAACGCAACGCCCAAGGTCATCAATATGTCACCCGTCGTCACCGCCAAGATCTGCCCCAAAAGTATGTCTTCAAGATTCACCGAGACCCGGGAACCGGAAAGCGAAATCAAGATGATCCCGAGCGCGAAGAGGGACGCAAACAGGATCCCGATCGCCGCATCTGCTTGAATCCCCGTCTTGCGCATCACGAACCCGATCAGAAACGCGAAGACCAAGGCGGCCGGCAACATGCCATACCAAGGGCTAAGCCCAACTACCAGTGCCAACGCCATGCCGGGAAAAATGGAGTGCGCCATCGCATCGCCCATAAACCCATAACCGCGCGTGATGACGAAAACCCCCACCAACGGACAAGTGATGCTGACGATTATCGCCACTCCGAGCGCACGCAGCATGAAACCGTACTGAAACGGCTCAGTGATGTAAGAGATCAGATCCATCCAGCTCAGCACCAGACCACAAGATTAAATCGAGTAGCGGCGTTCTAGGGACACCACATGCGATTATCACACGCAGCGCGGTCAGTGCTCCGAGCCTAACCGTCGAAGGAATTACGGGCGAGACGGTCAGCCTCCGCATTGATGTCTAGGAGTCTCGCTCCCGACACCGAAGATCAAGCTCGAGAAATGCGTCGTCTAACCAATGCCACGATCGCGAAGATCAAGCCAGACGCCATCGCGATGGACGCTCCCGACGGCAAGTTCCAGTAGTAAGAGGCGTAGATCCCCACAATCGACGCGATTAGGGCGAACAGTATCCCGAAGCCGATTGTCGGCACAACCCTTTGCGCCGCTAGTGTAGCCGCTGCCGCTGGTGCTATCAGCATCGCAAGCACGAGCACCACGCCGACGGCCTGTATCGTCACGACGACCACCACTGAAATCAACGCCAACAGCAGATAGTCGACCCGCTCCACACGTATGCCCGCAACCTCCGCGCCGACCGGATCGAAACTCACGAACATGAGGCCCTTGAAATAACCGATGAATACCAGCAACGTCAGGGACGCAACGCCTAGCGTTACCAAGATGTCGCTCTGAGTAACCGCTAAGAGTTGACCCAAAAGGATGTCTTCGAGGCTCACCGTAACCTGCGCGCCCCAAAGCGACATCACCAATATGCCGAGGGCGAACAATGTCGCAAACATGATTCCAATCGCCGCGTCTGCTTGGATACCGGTCTTGCGGACTATGAATCCGACCAGAAACGCGAACACCAGTGCCGACGGCAACATCCCGATCCACGGGCTCAGACCGGCGATCAGCGCCGCTGCCATCCCCGGAAGTATCGCGTGCGCCATCGCATCACCCATGAACCCGTAGCCCCGCGTTACCACAAAAACTCCGACCAACGGACATGTGATGCTGGTGATCACGGCGACTGCTAGCGCCCGCAACAAAAACCCATATTGGAACGGCTCGACGATGTAAGAAATCAAGTCCATCGACGCCTTGCCCCACTGGCAAATCAGATGGTGTAACTGCTCCCCGCCGCAACCACGTACGGGCCGTAAAGCTCTTCCAGAACCTCAGGGGTGAACACCTCATCCGGCGGACCGCAAGCGCACAAGTGGCAGTTGAGGCACAGCACGGTATCTAATTGCCTCGCCATATTCGCCAAGTCGTGCGTCGTCAATAAGACCGTCTGACCTTCCTCGCACAGCCGCCTCAGTACCGCCATCAGCTCGTACTGCGAACCAACATCCACGCCGCTGAACGCCTCGTCTAGCAACAACACTCGCGCATCCTGCGCCAATGCCCGCGCGACGAACACGCGTTGTCGCTGGCCGCCCGACAACGAGCGGATCATATCGTCCTTCCGGTGGAGCAGACCCACGCGGTGCAATGCATCATTCACTGCGTTCTTGTCCACAGCCGATTCATAACGGAATGCACCCAGACCCGGTGTCCTACCCATCATCACTACATCCCACACCGTGACCGGAAACTGCCAGTTCACATCGTCCGACTGCGGAACGTATCCGACCATCCTCCGCGACCGAGAAGGGGTGTCCCCATAGATGTTCACCGAACCGGAAGACAAATCGACAATGCCAACCAGCGTCTTGAGCAACGTCGACTTTCCCGCACCGTTCGGACCCACGATGCCCACGAACGCTCCCGACGGCACGGAGAAGGTCACGTCCCTAAGGACCGTGTCCTCTCCGTAGGTGACGCACATGCAGTTCGCGTCAACCGCCGGGAGCGGTGCCGTTTGCTTTTCAAGCTCCGAATCGTGGATGTAGGTTGGGGTTTGGCTCATCAAGCATGGCCTATTCTGACAACGCTCCGACGATGATACCAACATTGGTCCGCATAAAGTCGAGGTAGTTCTCGGCTCCGCTGCCGTCACCACCGAGGGTGCCAGCATGCAAACCACCGACTAGCCTGATCCCGGTTTCATCCGCCAAAGTTCTCGCAAGTCGATCACTGATTTGCACCTCCGAGAAGACGACTGTTGCACCAGACTCCTCTACCTCATGGACAAGCTCGGCCAACTCCTGAGGTGAAGGCTCTAACTCAGTGCCCCCACCGGGGATGATGACACCAGCAACTGTGAATCCGTACTTTGCGGCGAAGTACCCGAACGCGTCGTGCGACGTCACCATGATCCGGTCGTGGTCATCGACAGCTGCGACCGTGTCCTCGATCCAGTGGTCCAGCTCCTCAAGCTTGGCGATGTAGTCGTCGCGGTTCGCGTTGAAGTAGTCCTCCGATGCCGGCTCGAGTGCGCTGAGCTGCTCGGCGATCTCGGTGACAGCGATTATCACGCGATCAGGGTCGAACCAGAAGTGTGGATCGAAAGCGCCGTGGGCATGGTCGTGGCCGTGGGCGTCGCCCTCTTCCATGTGCTCGTCCTCGTCCTCGTGCGCGTGTTCGTCCTCGTCTTCATGGGCATGCTCGTCCTCATCCTCGTGTGCGTGCTCGTCCTCGTCTTCATGGGCGTGTTCATCCTCGTCGCCGTGTCCAGCTTCAGGATGGTCTTCATCCGATACGATGCCTACGTACGCCAACGAAGTCGGAGCTATCTCGAGCTCCCACTCTTCCACTACCTCCATGTGTTCCAGATCGAACGCAATGACATGTCCATGTCCGTGCGCGCTCTCAGTCATGAACAGCGTCTCGCCTACGATGATGAGGCTTGGGACAGCGTCGCCGCCGCCCGCGTCGACGGGGTCCGTCAACTGCGCTTCGCCGATCACATCGCCGTCGGCGGCATCGATCGCGTTCAACATGCCATCGTAGGTGTACACGTAGACTACCGAACCGTCATGGCCAAATGCACCGGTCACGACGTTTTTGTCGTCAGAGGGTGAGAGAACCTGGACCATCTCCTGTCCTTCCGGATCGATCATCCAAACACCTGCGTTTGCAAATCCTTGCGGACCCACGACGACTGCGTATCCGAAGAAGTGCTCCGCATCATGGTGTGCCCAGACTGCGCCTACGCGGCCCCCTTCGGGCATGCCCTCGCCGTTCTCGATCAGCCAATAGTCGAAGTGATCGCCATGTGGTTCGATGAACAGCACACCGTCGTTACAGCCGTACGCAGAACCGTGGTGGTTGTGCGCTTCTCCATGCATCCCGGGGCAGGCCTCCCGACTACCATCCCAGACAACCTCATCGTAGAGGTTTCTGACTTCTACGCCGATCGGCAAAACGTCATCAGGGTTCGGGTTCATCACCGTCACCGCGAACAAATCGTTCTCGAGCGGTACCGCCGCGCCATGCTGTGGACCGGCGTTGAGGTAAGGGATTTCGTATGCGTGTCCCTCTTCCTCGATCTCGTGTTCGTTCAAGAGCGCCACCAAGCCGGAGGCGTCGTGGAAGATCGCCGACCATTCGCCACCGTTTGTGAAGTGGATCGGCAACTCTTCATTGACGGTTAACCCAACCTCGCTCACGGGCAACACAACCAAATCTTCGTGGTCCCCGTGCGGTACGAGGAACACTCCGCCATCGATTACATGAACCGCATGGTCACCCTCATCGCCGCGGTAAATCGCGTAACCGAATCGATGGCTCGGACTCGCGTAGATCGCCGAAACCGGGCCGGGAAGGTGAATGTCAAGCTCCGAAACCTCTTCCGTCATGAGGTCCAAAACGATGATATGTCCGGAATCTGCGTCGCCGACCAAAAGGCGTCCCGTCAGCTCGACGTGTTCGCCTTCTTCATGTTCCATGTGCTCGTCTTCATCATGCTCGTGAGCGTGTTCATCCTCATCCTCGTCGTGGGCATGTTCGTCCTCGTCGTGAGCGTGTTCATCCTCGTCGTGTTCATCTTCGCCGTGACCGTGCACGTCAACGAACGGGATCGGGTTTACGTGTTCCGCAATCTCGAACACAGAATCATGGTCAGCCGCAGCATTGTGGATCAGTTCCTCCAACCACAGCCCCTCGAGCTGCAATCCAACTGCAAACACGAGATCCGAATCCGCCACGCGAGCGATATCGCGAGCACCGGGCTGATAGGCGTGCGGATCGGCTCCACGCGGTACCAGTTCTAGGACGTCGACCCGATCACCACCAATAATCGAAACCCAATCGCCAACGATGTTGCTGGTAGCCACTATGCTCAAAGGCTCAGCGTCGATCACTTCCACTTCCGGCTCAGGGGTTGCCGTGGGTGGCACGGGCGTTGCCGTGGGCGGAGCGGTCGTGGCTGCCGGCGGAGCGGTTGTCGCGGCAGGTTGCGGCGGCGCCGACGTTGCAGTAGGCTCAGGTACCGGAGTCGATGTCGGATCAGGGTCCTCACTGCACGCTACCGCTGCTGTCAAGATCGCAGCGGAAACGACCGCCAAGAGCCAAAACCGCATGATGAAACCGAACGGCATCACTCGACCGATGTTATTCATTGCTCAATTTCTCCCGCACACAAAGATGACCAGTGTGTGTGATAACCAGTGTCTAACCCGAAATGATACCACGTATGCGTACCCGAAATGAGACTATGTATCACTTAATCGACTGAACACAAATAAAGCGTTGTCATGACCAACAAGAACGAGATGAGGGAACTAGCGACCCGCTTTGATCTCGCATCAATCCAGCGCGAATGGGACATCGCGTCAGATGCCTACGCCGATGCCCAAATCAGCGGCGTCGATTACTACCGCCTCAACTTCTTCGGCCCGGCGATGGTAGAAGCATGCGGCAACGTAAAGGGCCAGGAAGTCCTCGATCTGGGATGCGGTATCGGCTACTTCAGCCGCCAAATGGCCCGAAATGGAGCATCCAAGGTAGTAGGTATCGATATCTCACCTAATCAACTGGTACACGCCCGACAAATCGAAGAAAAAGAAAGACTAGGTATCGAATACATTCAAGGTGACGCGGCAGCGGTCATCGAAACCCTCCCAGAATCATCATTCGACCTAGTGACCGCATGCGTCTCGCTAATCGACATGCCCGACCCCGGACGCGTCATACGCGGTGCCCACCGCGTCCTACGGGACCATGGACGTCTGGTGTTCACCAACACCCATCCAGTAACCGACACAATGTACCGAGAATGGGTCCGAGACGTCGACGGCAAGAAAATCGGGCTAGAAATTGGCGACTACTTCAACGAAGCACCGTTCACCCTCACATGGATCAGTGACCGATACAAATACCCCTTCCAAACCACCGGCAACAGCTACACCCTCCAAACCTGGATGCGCTGGATCATACAAGCCGGTTTCATCCTCGAAGACTTCATCGAACCCTACGCCACCGACGAAGCCATAGCCCAACAC
>VXTA01000319.1:6594-6916 GCA_009837685.1 Chloroflexota bacterium
CCGCATCGTCCCAACCTTCCTAATCATCGTCGCAAGGAAGAACGCCCGCATCACTTCCACAACGGGTTAAACCACCGCAAAACCCCCGTCATACCCGCCTATCTCCGTCATTCTGGCGAAAGCCGGAATCCAGAGGAGCGGGACGATGGCATATCCCCTCTCCCTCGATGGGAGAGGGTCAGGGTGAGGGTGAACGGGGACAAAAAGGCGGGGCAATCCCACCAATCCCTAAATCCCCGCAATCCCCGGTTCAGACACTTGATAAACACTACACTTGTAGTAATATAACAACTAAGCGCCGATCCGGCTTTTATCGGAGCGG
>VXTA01000254.1 GCA_009837685.1 Chloroflexota bacterium
GGTTGCTGAGACGGCTGGCTATCCTGAACAACTAGCGGTACTGCGCGCGAACGATTGGATCAACGCTGACGGTGAAGAGATAGTTCATCGCGATTTGCTTGAGAGTTTGGCGAGTAGTATCGATCGGCACGAACAGGTGAGTTGGACACTCGCGCAAAATGCTGGACGCCGAAATCGCACGGATGACCAAACCAGCGAACAGAATAGCGACGGCGAGAATGAACTTGCGCCCGATTGCCACATCTCCTATGCCGCAGCAACTGTGGGGAATTCCGGTGTCGGGGCGTATTGCATCGAGTTGAAAATACCGGGCAAGGTAGAGAGGGTATCAAGCAAATTCCAGACGACGAATTTTGCAAGAATGCACTTGACGGCGTGCATTGATGCGTTGCGTGAAACTCGTAGACTCATGCGGAAAGACGGGTTGCGAATCGTTCTCGACACGCCTCACGAATTGACGGCAAACGCCGTGAATCGGGGTTGGTTGGAGACTTGGAGCCAGAACAAATGGAACCGTCGCGAAGGCGATCGAGTTCGCAACGCAGATCTTTGGCAAGAATTCCGACGGCTGATGCAGCGACATGAGGTTGAAGTTCGCCTAGCCCTGGATTCAGCCACCTCGGACGTGATGTTGCAGCAGGCTCAGAATTTGGCGAGGCGTGAGGTCGACCGTGTTCGAGAGGATACGGAGTTCAAGGAGCAGGAGGAGGCGGCAGTCAAAGAAGGGACTTTGATCCGAATATTCACGGACGGATCAGCGCTCAAGAACCCTGGACCCGGTGGATGGGCGCCGATCATGGAGGTTAAGGGCAAACGTGCGAGTCAATCGCAGGGCTACAAGCATACGACCAACAACCGTATGGAATTGATGGGTGCTGCAGAGACGTTGGACTTTCTGGTGAATCTGCAGGCCGACGGCAAGATCGACGATGTCGAGAAGGTTATCGTCGTGACAGATTCGGAATATCTGGTTAGCGCGATGACGCGTGGATGGGCGAAGCGATGGCGCAAGAACCAGTGGATCAAGCAGGATGGCGACAAAGCAGCGAACACCGATCTTTGGAAGCGCATTCTTCACGCGGGCGATCGACTGAGGAAGGTAGAGTTCCGATGGGTGCGTGGGCACTCCCAGTTCAGTGAAGCTTTCAGCACAGAGAATGAGATGTGCGACAAGCTAGCGAAGGAGGCGGCGGAGCAGCCGGAAGACAAGCTGCTGGTGGACGACGGGTACGAGGAGTAGTTGGGCTTGGCCAGAAACGGTGGTCAAATATGAGCCCTGCCGCAGGAACAGATCTCTTCATCTACTCCGATGGTGGTGCTATCGGAAATCCTGGTCCGGGAGGTTTCGGCGTAGTGGTTGAGGCGGATGGGAAGAGTTGGCGGATGTCGAAGGGGTATCGTCGGACGACGAACAATCGCATGGAGTTGATGGGCGTGATCGCCGGGCTCGAGGGCACGGCAGATCTAGGCAAAGGGAGAAAGACGGAGATTGTTTCCGATTCGAGTTACGTTGTCAACGGGATGTCGAAGGGCTGGGCGAAACGGTGGCGAGCAAACGGATGGCGGCGGAACAAACAAGGCGATATGGCACTGAACCCTGATTTGTGGGGGCGGCTTCTCGATGCGGTTGACGGTCGGGATGTTGCATTTCGATGGGTGAAGGGCCATGCCGGTCATCGACAGAACGAAGAATGTGATGCGATGGTGCGTGAGGCGTCGCGATTGCCGAAGAACGAGCAGCTTATAGATACCGGCTATGAACGGAAAGGAAATGCTCTGACTGTTCAAGCGCCGTCATTTGAGAGTTTGGTTGGGACGGACGAAGCAACTAAACCCCAACCTGAATTGACACATATCGATTCATCGGGAGAAGCGCGGATGGTGGATGTCGGAGCTAAGGAAATCACCGAACGAGCTGCAACGGCGAGTTGCGAGGTTGTAATGTCTGCGAAGACGCTGTCGCTGATCCGTTCTGGCAGCGTCGGCAAGGGCGACGTGATCGCGACGGCCAAACTCGCTGGTGTGATGGGAGGAAAGCGGACGGCTGAACTGATTCCGATGTGTCACAACATCCCGATCTCGCAGATAGAGGTCGATATTGAAGAGTTGACGGATGGTACGGGATTGCGGATCGAAGCGACTGCCCGAGCGAGATGGCGCACTGGCGTAGAGATGGAAGCGATGACAGCGGCTTCGATCGCCGCGCTGACGGTCTACGACATGTGCAAATCGGCTGAGCGCGGCATAAGAGTGACGAATTTGCGGCTGCTTCGCAAGAGCGGCGGCAAGAGCGGTGATTACGTCGCTGATTAGCGCCGCCGTCATTCCCGCCTCTTCTTTCGTCATTCCGGCGAAAGCCGGAATCCAGAGAAAACAACCCTTGCCGACAACAGGCCGAATCTTGACCACATGGTTCGCTGTGGGTACTATTGGGGATACGGCGCGAGGGTGCCCTAAAGGTCGTTTGAAGGGTCAATTTATCGGGGCGATGTAGCTCAGCAGGTTAGAGCGAGCGCTTCATAAGCGCTAGGTCACAAGTTCGAGTCTTGTCATCGCCACCATATCTTTTCGACAATGGACGAACGGGTATCGCAACTCGAAACGACGCCGGATGTCTAGCGAAGGGCGGTTAGCTCAGCTGGTTAGAGCGCATGCTTCACACGCATGAGGTCGGAGGTTCGAGTCCTCCATCGCCCACCATGACTTACCGGTTTGCCAACTCCCCCGCCGCCTCGGTGCTGGATTGGCTTCTCGACTCTGACCCCGCCATCCGCTGGCAAGTCCTCCAACATCTAGCCGACGCCGACAACGCCGACGCCGAGCGTGCCCGCGTCGCCGATGAGGGATGGGGCCGACAACTCCTCGACCAGCAACGCCCAGACGGACAATGGGGCGACGGAGAAGCGCACCCGTTCTGGTGGACGAACATGTACACCCTCCTCTATCTGCGTGATCTCGGCGTGGATCCTGAAAGCGATCGCACTCGACACGCGATCGAGCTAGTGCATTCGGGCGTGACCTGGGGCCCGTGGCATGGAGATTCTTCGTTCTTCGAGGGGGAGGAAGAGCCCTGCATCAACGGGCGCGTTGTGGCGCTCGGCGCATACTTTGGCAAGCCGAGTCTCCGATTGGTGGACCTTCTGCTGAGCGAGCAGCTCGGGGATGGTGGGTGGAACTGTGAGGCGGAACGCGGCTCCGTGCGCTCCTCATTCCATACCACGATTTGCGTCTTGGAGGGCTTGTTCGCACACGAGCAGTCCTTCGGGGAAGACCCGGCCATCACGGAAGCCCGCGAGCGTGGTGAAGAGTATCTGCTAGCGCGGCACCTCCTCCGACGGCTCTCCACGGGTGATGTCATCGACGAAGGTTGGAGACGCCTCGCCTTTCCTCCGTTGTGGCACTACGATGTCCTACGAGGCCTTGAATACGCGGCGACTGCAGGTATTAAGGACGATCCGCGCCTGACAGAAGCCATCGAGACAGTTGAAAGCCGTCAGCTTCCCGATGGACGTTGGTGCCTAGATGTGCGGCACAAGGACACCCTCTACGAGGAGATCGCCGGTGCTCCCGGAGAACCGAACCGATGGATCACGCTCCGCGCACTCCGCGCGCTGAAGAGCTTGCGCCAATGAAGGGGCCGCAGCGTCCAGCCTCTACGGGATAGTCTGGTCGGTCGTCGTTACGTCTGCATTATCTGGATCAGATTGCCGCACGTATCGTCAAAGACGGCAATAGTAACAGGGCCCATTTCTGTCGGCTCCATCGTGAAAGACACACCCAGTGCCTTCAGTCTCTCATGCTCTGCACCGATGTCCGTAACGCCGAAAGAATTCGCCGGAATGCCTTGGTCAAACAACCCTTTCTGATATTCCTGGGCTACCGGGTTGTTATTCGGTTCAAGCAGAAGCTCGGTCCCATCCGGGTCATCCGGAGAGACCACGGTAATCCACCTGTACTCCCCTGCAGGCACGTCATGCTTTAGCACAAAGCCGAGCGTCTCCGTATAGAACTTGAGGGCTTTGTCCTGGTCATCAACAAAAACGCCGGTGAGTATTATGCGCATATCTGGCATCCTTTTCTTTTTCTAGTGTCACTTGAGCCATCGGTTCATGGCAGTCCTGATGGGTTCATCGTTGAAGACAAGCATCCGATACTTGCCACGCTTCTCTGATCTGACGAGCCCCGCTTTTTCTAAGACATTAATGTGCTTGGCTAAGGCCTGTCGGGAGATGGAGACTTCGTATCGCATGATCAAGCGTGCCGTCAGCTCGTAAAGCGTCTGCTCCTTGCGCTCAGAGAGCTCGTCCAGCATCAATCTCCGTGTCGGGTCCGCGAGTGCCTTGAAGACCAGATCATTATGCATCTACACAATACTATACGCAACCACAGGGTTGCATGTCAATGGGCGATTCCTCAGGCTGGCAGGAACCAGATCCCCGGCCATTTGCAGGATTGGGTGAAGACTTGGAACCAGCTGAGTTGGAGAATTGGAAGAGCCTCAAATCTGATGGGCCGAGGCTCGTGAGTGGCTATGCTGTCCGGGGCTGATAGGCACCTTCCTAATATAACGAACTCTCAGCAAAAAGTTCGTAATTCAGTCTTACACAGCGCACCATTATCCTTAACCTCAAACGCGAGGCGACCTCTGCATTTTGCAACCCCCGCTTGTCGTCCAGCTCCAACACTTCGAAATATCTTGCGTGAAAGATCGAGCAGAAAATATCACCGAGGCTATCCGGCAACCGGCCTATATCGTCAGGGCGGTTCGCGGGCCGATACAGTCCTTCATTCACACAGAAGAGGTGGGCGCGCTCTTCTTGCTGGTTGCGGCGGCTGCCGCACTCGTCTGGATAAACTCGCCATGGTCAGCGTCGTATGTTGACTTCTGGCACATTGAGATCTCATTCGATATCCATATCTTCGCCATCTCGGAAGACCTTCGCCATCTGGTAAACGAAGGTCTCATGGCCGTCTTCTTCTTCGTCGTTGGTCTTGAGATCAAGCGAGAACTTGTACACGGAGAACTTTCTACCTTCAGAAAGGCGATCCTGCCAGTTGTCGCGGCGGTCGGGGGAATGTCGGCGCCAGCGGTAATTTACGTCCTATTCAACTATTCGGGAGACTACCTCGTGGGTTGGGGGATTCCGATGGCAACCGACATCGCCTTCGCAGTCGGTATCCTCGCCTTGCTTGGCAGGAGAGTACCGACGGAACTCAGAGTGTTCCTACTAGGGCTGGCGATCGTCGACGACTTGGGCGCGATCGGCGTTATCGCTGTCTTCTACACTGAGGCCATCAACTGGACAAATCTCGGACTCGGCGTCGGATTTTTCGTAGCGATCGCGCTATGTGTGAGGTTCGGGATCAGGTCGATAGGCTTCTATCTCGTCATGTGTGTCGTGATGTGGCAATTTTTCTTGGAGTCTGGAATTCACGCCACATTGGCCGGGGTTTTGATCGCCGCCATCGTGCCGTCAAAACCAGACTTGCTTCGCAGAGATTACGCCGCCGCGGTGAAGAACCTGCTTCACGACTTCAGACTGGCAATGGCAAACAAGAACGAGGAGAAAGCCCAGACCATCGTTGCCCAGATCGAAAATCTCAGCCGAGGAACCGAAGAACCTTTGGAACGCTTGGAGGCAACAATTCACCCCTGGGTCAGCTTCGTTGTCCTGCCTCTATTCGCTCTCGCCAATGCGGCGATAGTCTTTGATGCCGACACCTTGTCAGCGGCACTCGAAAGTCAAGTCACCCTGGGTATCGCGCTAGGACTTCTAATCGGAAATCCCACAGGTATCTTGGGTTTGACCTGGCTGGCTATCAAGTTTGGCCTTGCTGAACTGCCCACAGGTGTTGGTTGGAGGCACATTTTGGGTGTAGGCTTCCTCGCGGGGATCGGCTTCACGGTGGCGATCTTCATCGCGGGCATCGCCTTCAACGATCCTAGCGTGGTGGACCAGGCTAAATTGGGTGTTTTCGCTGCTTCGTTATTGGCCGGTGCTGTTGGATACCTGTTGTTGCGGACAGTAGGGGGCCGGAATCCGGATTTGGATTCCGAACTGTAGAGGATTAGCGAACTGATCGCATGGTGAAACATCGTAGGTAAGGAACGGCACGATCCTTACTGGTGAAATTTCGAAACGGTGTGGAAAACGCCTCACAACTGGTCGGAGGACCTAGAAGCATGGACACAGTCGGCGAGATTTATCAGATCGCAGACGAACTGCGCAGTGTCGCGCACATGGGCTCGCGATACGCCGAAGACCCCTACAATCTCGAAAGGTACCGTCGCGTCCTGTCGTTGAGCGCGCGGCTCGTTGCTGCTGTAGAAGAGAGATCTCCGGACGATGTGATTGAGGAATATGAAGGAAACTTATCTCATATCACGCCCTTCGTAGGTGCCGATGCCGCCGTTTTCCGTGACGAACGTATCCTCCTGATTAGGCGAGAGGACAACGGGCTGTGGGCGATGCCTGGCGGAATCACCGATGTGGGCGAGACGTGGGCGGAGTCGGCAGAACGGGAGCTCCGCGAAGAAGCTGGAGTCTGGGGAAAAGCTAGCAAGCTTCTGGGGATATTCGACTCCCGACTGTGGGGGAGTCGATCCAAGAACCAGTTCTACAGCGGCGTATGGCTCGTAAATGTATCCGATGAGCAGACTCCTGTAGCAGGACCGGAAACAACAGGAGTAGGCTTTTTCCTGGAGGATGACCTGCCAGATCTATCGCCCGGACATTTGCGCCGTGTCCCGTTAGCCGTTCAACTTGCTCGCGGCGACTTTCCAGGGGCTTACTTTGATTCGGAGTCTTGACGCAGGTTCTGGAACCCCAAACTTGATCGAA